>JBFRWL010000643.1:0-15450 GCA_051439565.1 Prochloraceae cyanobacterium | reverse complement strand
CCCAGCGAGTGTGTCCAATGCCACTCTGAGCGCGATCGACCTTCTGCTAAAGTTTCTCCCGCAGATAACCGAGTTTACCTTTGGCTTTGACACAGTGGATAGATCCTTCCCAAACTGTAGCTACTCCAGCAGAATCATATCCCCTATATTCTAGACGTTCTAATCCTGCCATTAAGATTTCTGTAGCCGCTTGCGTGCCAATATAGCCAACAATTCCACACATTTAACCGTTCACTCCTCTAGCTGGCTGCTGTCTAAATCGACTTGCCAGTCGTTACTATTTTTTCTGTTTTTCTAGGCTAGAAAATATCAGAATTTCCCCAAGGTGCGTGAGCATCTTCTCCTTTAACGAAAAGATTACCAGCAGAATTATTTTTATACACGCAGTCAACTTTAGGTGTGCCATCTAGAGGTTCGGTAAAGCCAAAAGTGTTCATTCTTCTCTTACAGGCGTTTAGTTCCTCTGACTCGATCGCTCCTTGCCTTTCTAAGATGGCTAAGTTATTGTGACGCAGAACGCATCCTGGTTGCATAGTAGGCTGGGTCACGAAGACGTTAAAAGGTTTGAGGGTCACAAATACCCGCATATCGGTTACCATAGCACTGGCTCCAAATTGCTGACAAAGTTCGGGATTGGGAGCTTTTTGATCGATCGCTATAGTAGAATCAATGCTAGCTGCATGAAGATTGGTTCCAGAGCTAAAAGCAATACCTATCACCAATCCTAGAATGAAGATAGCGCCAAATGCGGCCATTTTAGCGTAATCCAAAAAACCCTTGCTGCCTTGAGAAGTTGTGGCAGTCTCAGGATCGTCATAATATCTAGATTTTTTTGATTTCATGGCTGATCAAAATAGGTTTACTAGTTGTTAAAGTAGGTTTTTGGTGTCTCTTTTTTCAGTATGCCTAGAGATTCCCCGATCTGGGTAAACGATCGCTTATTTTTTTTCAGTTAAGTTTTTAATAAATGTTAAGTCAGAGATATCTCTAGCATATGGTACTACATAGATTGAGTTAAAAATCAGGGCTTTAAGTACAGATGACGGTAACTAACTAGAAAAACTGGAATTTTTCTATATCCCAGATTCTGATTGTTTTATCCCTACTGCCACTAACTAAAGTTGTCCCATCAGGACTAATAGCGATCGACATCACCCAATCCTCATGTCCTTTGAGAGTAGTCATTAACTCGCCGTTGAATAAATCCCAGAGTTTGATAGTACCATCTTGACTAGCACTAGCAAGAATTCTCTTATCTCGATCAATAGCGAGGGAGAGAATTGCTCCTGAGTGACCTGTGAATGTGTTTAGTTCCTCTAGAGTTTCAAAATCCAAAACCTTAACCACCTTGTTAACAGCAGCGAAGAGAATTTTCCCATCCTCATCAATAGCTATATCGTCAATCCAACCTGGTTGTTGGGGAGTAGTGCGTGTCAGCTGAAAATTTCTCAGATTCCAAAATTTAATCGTGCGATCAAAACCGCCGCTAGAACTAACCAAAACCTGTTCGTTGGGAGTAATGGCAACAGAAAAAACCCAGTCTGTATGTCCAGTTAAGGTTTCTACCAGTTCTCCGCTTTCTAGATCCCACAACTTAATAGTTTTATCTGGACTAGCGCTAGCTAAAATCTTGCCACGGCGACTAATAGCAATCGATCTGACTATACCTTCATGTTTTCCCAGAAGTACACCATATTGTTTTTTGGCATTTGTTAAGTCCCAAATTCTAATCTCTCTTCCTACACCAGCAGCGACTGACTTTCCATCGGGAGTAAAAGCTAGAGAGACAGCATTCTTGCCCAAAGTTTTTTTAGTCAACAACTCCCTACCATCACTCAGACTCCACATTTTCATTGTCCAGTCTGTACTGGAACTAACAAAACTTTTGCCATCTGGACTGATAGCAATAGAATTGACGCTATTTTCGTGTCCGGAGATGATTTGAATTGGCTGTTCCTCATCTGAAACAGACTGATTTGCCAACAGGGAAGTAGAAGCTAGTCTGTTGGGCAGCAAAGCAAGGGAGCGGGGAATGCTCACAGCAGCAACAATACTAGTTATAGCTCCTAGAGCAATTAATGATTTCCAATACATATAGTAAGTCCAAACTTATTTACGCTCACGTATTTAAAAAGGGTAAAACCCAGGTGACAAAAAAGAGAAGAGGGGGAGACAAAGAAAACAAGGGAGAAAGACCTAACACCTAGAGTAGTTATTGAGCAAAGGCTTGCTAAACTTCAGTCAGAGATTGACCTGAGTTAGTCTCAGTTGTGGGAATAGCTAAAGTTTCTCTAGGGAGATCGCGCTGTTGGTGGTTATCTATCTCAGAAGATACTATATTTACTGCATATTTTTCTTCAGCTGCTTTGATAAAGCCTAAGAATAAGGGATGGGAACTACTAGGACGAGAGCGAAATTCAGGGTGAAACTGGGTGGCGACAAAAAAGGGATGGTTCGAGAGTTCAATAATTTCTACTAAACGGCCGTCTGGAGAACTACCGCTAATCAGATAGCCCGTTTCTAAAAATAAGCTGCGGTAAGCATTGTTAAATTCGTAGCGATGTCGATGACGTTCGTAAATGACTTCTTGTTGGTAAAGAGAAAAAGCTAAGGTGTCGGGTTTGAGGCGACAGGGATACAAACCCAGGCGCATAGTTCCACCTAAATCTACCACATCCTGTTGTTCGGGCAAGAGATTAATGACTGGATTGGGGGTATCCGAGTCAAATTCAGCACTATTAGCCCGTTCTAATTGAGCAGTATTTCGCGCCCATTCAATTACGGCACACTGCATCCCCAAACACAAGCCGAGAAAGGGAATTTGTTGTCGGCGTGCGTATTCGATCGCGGCAATTTTGCCCTGAATGCCTCGAGTGCCGAACCCCCCTGGCACAATCAGACCGCTAACCTGTTTGAGATAGGATTCCACCCCTTCTGCTTCTATATCTTCAGCGTTTACCCAACGCAGCTTAACCTCACTCCCAATAGCGATCGCCGCGTGTCCTAAAGCTTCTACCACCGATAAATAAGCATCGCTCAACTGAACGTATTTTCCTACGATCGCTATTTCAATTTGAGTTGTCGGACATTTCATCCGCTCGACTAAAGTTTGCCATTGACTTAGATCTGGGTCTCTCGCTTCCAGGTGCAGTAAGTCTAGAGTTTGCTGCGCTAGTCCTTCTTCTTCTAAAATCAGCGGTACTTCGTAAATACTGCTGGCATCTTGAGCAGTAATTACTGATTCGACAGGCACGTCGCAGAAGGCAGAAAGTTTTTCCTTGATTCCTGATGCTAAAGAACGCTCGCTGCGACAAACTAACACGTCTGGTTGAATCCCAATTGAGCGCAATTCTTTAACTGAATGCTGGGTTGGTTTCGTTTTCATCTCCCCCGCTGCTCGAATCCAAGGAATGAGGGTAACGTGCATGTAAACTACATTATTGCGTCCCACGTCCTTGCGAAATTGACGAATAGCTTCGAGAAAAGGCAGCGATTCAATATCTCCTACCGTACCACCAATTTCAGTAATTACGACATCAGATGCGGTATTCTTCGCTACTCTACGAATCCGTTCCTTAATCTCATTAGTAATGTGGGGAATGACCTGAACAGTTCCTCCCATATAATCCCCGCGACGCTCTTTATTGATTACCGCCTGGTAAATTGAACCAGTAGTAACGCTATTCAGACGAGACATGCAAGTGTCGGTAAAACGTTCGTAATGCCCTAAATCTAAATCTGTTTCTGCACCGTCATCTGTGACAAATACCTCTCCATGCTGAAAAGGACTCATGGTGCCAGGGTCAACATTGATGTAAGGATCTAGCTTGAGAATGGAAACAGAATAATCACGAGACTTAAGCAACCTGCCTAAGCTTGCAGCCACAATTCCTTTACCAATGCTAGAGACAACGCCGCCAGTAACAAATACAAATTTAGTCATAAATTTTTCCTAACGAAGTATCCTATAAGCATTCCCGTTCATTGTGCCATAGGTTGTCTTAGCTCTCTGTGTTGAGCCTCGAGGCTACCAAATTGAAGCTGGACACACTGGTTAGGGCTATGTCTTACTTGTCAGGTGTTAGGTTGTAGGTAGGCTAGTTTAAACTAGAAAAAGTTTTATGTATGATAGTATATTTTATTGTATCTAAACTTTTTATTATTTTCTTTCTATTTAGATAGATATGTTAATTCCCCTAAAGGGATTTAATGGCAGTGTTGACCTAATGAAATAAGAGATTTAGGGATGAACCAAGTAAATACACGCAAAAACGAACGCAATCAAGATTTCGATCCGATCGAGCTATTAAAGTTGGGAGCTAAATCGAGCGAGCGAGCTGGGGGTTATTTAAAAGTTATTAGTAACTCCTGTGAGTGGAAAATTCATTTTCATCAAGGTAAATTAATCTACGCTACTAATTCTCTAGATCCTTTTGAACGACTAGAGCGTCACTTGCGTCGTTTAAATCATCAAATTGATACTATTAATAGCGAAGTTCGCACCCAATTAAGATTAAACTTTGAATCTCAATCTCCAGATAGTTTGATTTCTGAATCTGATTATCAAGGAATTTGTTGGTTGATTGAGAAAAAATTTATTAACAATGCTGAAATAGGAAAATTAGTAAAAAGCATAACTCAAGAAGTCTTTGAATCCTACTTATTATTACAAAGAGGAGAATATAAATTTATATCGACCAAGGATGAATTTCCTAGTTATTTTACTCTTGATTGGCAAGTTGTGCTAGGAGAATGTCAAAAAAAATTGCAAGCTTGGCAAGCTTTAGGTCCTCAAGTTTGGTCTCCCTATCAAAGACCTTATTTCTTTAGTCAAGATCAAGCTAAATATAGAATACCACTAGAAACACAGCGAAAATTAAGTAAGATTTTGAGGGGATTTAATTTTCGTCAATTAGCAGCTTTGTTGGATGAAGATGAACTTGAGATAGCTCGAGGTTTGCAACCTCTAATTAAAGAAGGAGTGATTATCTTACGCAATCCCCAGCCGCCTTTTGAACAACTACCTATAATTTCTCCCGATTATCAGAAGAAGGTCACTCAGCAACCACTTGTTCAACCCAAAAGCTATATTGGTAAATATAGTAACGACCAATTGCCAAAAACCAAAATTGATGTTAATAAAGCCAGGCAAAAATATAGCGTCGAACAACTAGCAAAAACTGAAATTGATGTTAATAAAGCCAGGCAAAAATATAGCATCGAACAACCGCCAAAAACCAAAATTGATGTTAATAAAACCAAGCAAAAATATAAGATTGCTTGTATTGATGATAGTCCCACAATTCTCGATGAAATTAATCGTTTTTTAGAAGATGAATCTATATCAGTTTCTGCTATTAGCGATCCAGTTAAAGCTTTGAGAGATATTATTCGCATTCAACCGGATTTGATTTTGTTAGATGTAGGAATGCCCACGATTGATGGCTATAAATTATGTCGCCTAATTAGAAACCATTCTCTATTCAAAACTAAGCCAATTGTCATGGTAACTGGAAATACTGGCATCATTGACAGAGCCAAAGCTAGATTGGCAGGAGCAACTGACTATATGACTAAGCCTTTTACCCAATCCCAGTTAGTGAAAATGGTATATAAGTACTTAAATTAGTTTTTCTGGTATAATTAATCCGCCAATAGATAGTTATTTATGGGAAAAGGAAGCTAGTATTCTTTGCTAAGCAGACCAAAGACAGTTTAGATTATGTCTTTGGTTTTAATTGTATATATTTTTAACCTGGAGTCTAAACTTAAGTAGATTTTATGGTGAGAAAGCTAGATTAAGGTTAGCTTAAGTACTAGTATCTTAAAGTAAAACGTTAAAATTATACCAGATTAACTATTTAGAATAAAGGATAGTAGTTAACATAAAGTAAATTGACAGTCAAATTTTGTCAGTAGTTTACGAGGAAAACTAAAATGCCAACAGTTTTAGTAGTAGAAGATACTCCTTCTGAAAGAGAGTTGATTGCTAATTATTTACGGGAAAGTGGCTATGCCGTTATCAGTGCTATCGATGCCAAAGATGCCCTGGACAAAGCCGCCAAACAAAAGCCAGATGTAGTAGTCACGGATGTCGTCATGCCAGGCATGAATGGCTATGAGTTGTGTCGCAACCTCAAAAAAAACCCAGCTACCAAAAAGTTACCAATTGTTGTTTGTACTTCCAAAAACCAGGAGCTAGATAGGTTATGGGGAATGAAGCAAGGGGCTGACGTTTACATAACTAAACCTTTTACTCAAGAAGAGTTAATTAGAGCTGTTAGATCTGTTTCTTTGTAATTGAGCATGAATAACTCAGCCCTAGAACCATCGTCAGTACCGCCCAAGACAAACACTAGCGGCAGTGCTTACCTAAAGATACAACTCGATCGGGATACACCTGCCATTTTGCCAATGGATTACGCCCAGGAAGTTGTAGTGATCCCAGCTAAGCGCATTACCCCGATGCCGAATATGCCTGCTTGTGTCCTGGGATTGCTAAATCAACGTTCCCGCGTATTTTGGGTGGTGGATTTGCCTCAACTATTGGATTTGTCACCCTTAGAAACAAAATATATCCAACAGTTTAATATAGCAGTAGTGCGCGTAGAAAACGTGCCTTTAGGATTAGCAGTCCAGCAAGTAAAAGGATTGATGCGATTTCCTTCTGAGAGGATACAATCGTCTTTGGGGACTGTTCCTTCTCATCTAAGACCTTATTTGCAAGGTTGTGTTCCTCAAAGTGGTGAGGTTATGTTAGTGCTAGATCCCCAAGCTATTGTTAATTGTTCTACTTTACAGGACAACTAACAAATTAATTGATTAAAGGCTTGAGACTCTTAAGCAAACTATTTATTGTGTATTTTTTGAGGTACTGGCTTGATGAGCAATCAATTTAATCGCTCTTCTAGTGCTTACGAACAGGAAGAGTCGATAGAAGAAAGGGACTTGCCTCATAACTCCAGTCGGAGTGATTCAAGCAGTTACAAACAAAAATCCCCTAGCTCCCTATTATCATACTCAGAAATTCAATTGGCACCTCCAGAAACTTTAAAAACAGTCTCGCAAGAGAACCATAACCAAAAGATGAGTGCGTTCAGCAATAAAATATCTTCACTCGAATGGTTTTATAATCTGCCTATTAGGAGCAAACAGTCACTAGCTTTGTTAGCCTCTCAAGTACTTCCAGTCGCAGGAATTGTGGGAATAGGAATATTCTTGATTTCTGGAGGAGGACAAAGTAAAATCACCCAGCGAACTAAATTGGAGGCGGGCGATCGTGAGGTTTACATCCGCAAACCAGATGGTACATTTACCTTAGCAACAGACTTAAAATTAACTGCCAATAGTTCTCTGGTAACAACTGGCATAGTTGCTCTAGTTTTAGCAGGCGCAGCTTTAGGATTGACTGCTTTCTTAGCATATATCCAGAGGCTGGCCATAGTTCTTCCACTTCAGCAATTGCAACTAGCTGCTAACCAATTTACTACGGGCGATCGCCAAGTAAGGGCAGAAGTGTTTGCTGCCGATGAGGTGGGTAAGTTGACCTTGGTTTTCAATCAGTTGGCTGACCAACTGGTAGCAGTAGAAGCAGCTATAGCCGCAGAAGTTCAGCAATCAAGACTCTTAGAAGAGCTAGCTAGCGCTAGTAACTCTCAGCGACTAGAATCTAGTTTAAACAAACTTCTAGCTAAAGTTCGCCACAACCTTCAGGCAGATAGAACCCTAATCTACAAATTTGATACCAATAGTTGGCAGGGGGAAATTATAGCTGAATCCGTTGCTCCTGGGTTCAAGCGAACTGTAGGCAAGGAAATCCAAGATCCTGGTTTGGCCCAAAAGTACGCAGACAATTACCAACAAGGTGTTACTCGAGCGCTCAACAATATCTACGAAGAAGGTCTGGGCGAATTTCAGCTCAAGCAACTAGAGTCCTTTGCTGTCAAGGCTTGTTTGATAGTACCGATAATTAGTGATGGCGAACTTTTCGGTTTAGCGATCGCCCACCAATGCTCCCAAACCCGTACCTGGCAACAGAATGAAATCGAGTATTTCAATCAATTTGCCAGCCAAATAGGACTAGCTTTGAATAGCTTCTTGTCATTAGAAGAAAAACGAGAAGAAGCCGCACGAGAACGCCAACAAAAAGAAGAAATACAAAAAGAACTGTTGCAGCTAGTCAACGATGTGGAAATTGCCTCTTTGGGTGATTTGACGGTGGAAGCTGAAATTAATGGCAGCAGTCAAATGAGTATTGTTGCTAGCGGATTCAATGAAATAGTTGCCAGTTTGCGTAAGATTGTCATCGAGATCGAGCAAGCAACTGCTACCATTAACACCTCCGTAGGCAAAAATGAACAGGGAATTCGCCAACTAGCTAACGAAGCTCTCAAACAGATAACTGAGATTAACCAAGGACTTAATTCAGTAGAACAAATGAACCTCTCAATTCAAGAGGTATCCAAAAACGCTAGAGAGGCTGCCAAAGTAGCCCGTACCACTGCAACAACAGCTCAGACTGGCGGCGAAGCTATGGCACGTGCAGTAGAAAGTATCTTACAGTTACAAGCAACAGTAGGAGAAACAGCCAATAAGGTAAAGCGCTTGGGTCAATCTTCCCAGCAGATTTCCAAAGCGATTTCCTTAATCAACCAAATAGCTTTGAAAACCAAGGTGCTAGCAGTTAATGCTGGGATTGAAGCTGGGCGAGCTGGAGAAGAAGGTCAAGGCTTTGTTGTCGTAGCTGAAGAAGTAGGTAAACTAGCAACCCAATCAGCTGCAGCGACTAAAGAAATTGAACAGATAGTGGCAAACATTCAACTAGAAACTAACGACTTAGCAAAGGGGATGAAAATTGGTACTGCTCAAGTGGTTGAAGGAGCTCGTCTAGTAGAACAGACCAAGGGGAGTTTAGCTCAATTGGTACAGGTTTCAACTAAGATGGATCGATTAGTTCAATCTATTTCCACTAGTACAATATCTCAGGCTCAAACATCTCAAAAAGTAACCAACTTAATGCAAGAGGTTGCTGAGCTTGCTCAACAGACTTGCGCATTTTCTGATCGGGTTTCCACTTCTTTACACCAAACAGTCGAAGTGGCGCAACAATTGCAAGAATCGGCAAGTAGCTTCAAAATTGAATAATAAAACAAACTAAGTCCGGACTTGAAAATTTTAGTAATTCAGCTAGCTGTTCAGATTATTTAAATTATGACTAATATTTCTCCTAAATCTAACTTTCAGGATAACACTAACGGCACCAGTTCCACTGCTGAAAACTTAAACTTGGAGGAGCAAACTGCAGGGAATAACCTCGTTCCTGCTTCAGTCGCATCTAACTACGAGCAAGCAGCAACAGCTTTACAATCGCAAGTAGTTAAACCCTTCAAGACACCGGACAAAAAACTCTCAGGAAATATTCCCACTCTGCGCAGGAGACTATCATTAGTAATCTTGCCTACTGTATTAATACCACTAGTGTTTGCTAGTGCTGTGGGGTTTATTGTCACCCAAAAAAGAGATGAGTCTAAAATCCAATTGGAGTTACAGAATCAGGCTTTACTAGCTGGGAAAGCAACTGGGGAATTATTGGATAATGCGTTAGAATTACCAGCAATAGTCGCTAACAATCCCTTAGTAATTAAAGCTGCTAAAAATGTTAGTAAAAAAGCACGAGCAGATAAACTACCGCAATTTCTAGCAGCTAACACAGATCAGTTAGAACAGCGTTTTAAAGCGACAAGGCTCTTGCTACCTAATCAAGAACTTAATGATTACCTCAAGAGAATTGCTCAGACTGGAGGAGTTGCAGAATTATTTTTCACCGATCGCTACGGGTTCAACGTTGCTTACAGTAACCCCACCTCCGACTTTGTCCAGAATGACGAACAATGGTGGCAAAGGGGGAAACAAGAAGGACAGTGGATTTCTTCTCCTGCTTTTGACGAATCTGCTCAAACTTTCAGTGTCGATCTGGTCCAAAGCATTATCGATCCTGGCACGGGGGACTTTCTCGGTGTAATCAAATCAGTGTTGCCCTCGAGCGAATTTCAGTTATTAGCGCAGTATCTAGAGAATACAGGTCTCTCAGATTCCCAAAGATTGCAAATAATCGATACCAACACAGGTCTAGCAATCACTACTGTTGGAGAAGAGGAGTCCGAACGAGAGCAGAAAGTCATCGGCGATGAAGCAATTAAACAAATAGCTCAATCGCTGGTAGGCAAACTCAAAAACCCAGAACAAGATCCCGAGGCAATCAAACGGGAACTAGAAAGGGATCATCTCATTAAGGAATTTACTATCAATCCGTTTATCTACAAGAGGAGTGGCGAAAAAGCCCTGACTGCTTCCTTTATTTTGGAAGAAAAGAGATATACCATAGCTACCGTTCCGAAAACAGACTGGGTAACCATTGCCTCGATCGACCAAGCAGACATTGCCTCTGCTAGCTTTACACTTCTGCAAATTTTTGGCTTGACTTTACTGGTGTTAGCAGTAGTGGCAGCGTGGGTAGTATTTTGGTTAGCTCGCCGACTGTCTACTCCCTTGGTCAATCTAGCTAGTACAGCCGAACAAGTAGCTGCAGGTAATTTTAATGTTGTTGCTCAACCTATTGGTACCCGCGAAACACAAACCTTAGCTAGCAGTTTTAATAACTTGCTAGTGCAGGTAAGAAACCTACTCGAAAGGCAAGCCGCAGAAGCGAGGGAAGCAGAGTTATTGGCAGAAGTGTCTCGCACCAGTGACTCTCAAGAGCTGGAGTTTGCCTTAAACAAACTTTTAGCAGAAGCTCGGCAGATGATCGAGGCAGATAGAACCATAGTTTACAAATTCGACAAAAATTGGCAGGGTAAAATTGTAGCTGAATCAGTAGCTCCTGGCTGGCCCCACGCTCTAGGCGCTGAAATTTACGACCCCTGTTTTGCTGACAAATATGTGGAAAAATACCAGCAAGGCCGCGTTACAGCGATCGAGAATATTTATGAGGCAGGCTTAACCGAATGTCACATCAACCAACTCGAACCCTTTGCGATCAAAGCTAACCTAGTGGTGCCAATTAATAGAGGTGGCGAACTATTTGGTTTATTAATTGCCCATCAATGTTCCAATACTCGAATTTGGCAGCAGGATGAAGTAGATTACCTGGCTCAATTTGCCAGTCAAATAGGAATAAGCTTAAGTTCCTACAGTCTCCTAGAGCGAAAGCAAGGCGAAGCAGAACGAGAACGACAACAAAAAGAATTACTGCAACAAGAACTACTGCAACTGCTCAATGACGTAGAAGGAGCATCCCAAGGTGACTTGACCGTAAGGGCAGAAATTAGCGCCAGTGAAATCGGTATTGTTGCTGACTTTTTTAATGCAATCATTGAAAGTTTGCGAGATATTGTTACCCAGGTAAAACAAGCAGCAGCGCAAGTAAACAGTTCCGTTGGCGACAATGAATCAGCTATTCGTCAACTGGCAGATGAGGCACTCAAACAAGCAACTCAGATTAACCTAACTCTCAATTCAGTTGAGCAAATGGCTACTTCCATTCAAGAAGTAGCTAATAATGCCAAAGCAGCTGCAGAAGTAGCTCGTGCCGCTTCAGAAACAGCACAGACAGGTGGACAGGCCATGGATCGCACGGTAGAAACTATCTTGCAGATGCGCGAAACAGTGGCAGAAACAGCCAAGAAAGTAAAACGGCTAGGGGAATCTTCCCAACAAATTTCCAAGGTAATTTCACTGATTAACCAAATCGCTATGCAAACTAACTTGCTAGCGATTAACGCTGGTATAGAAGCAGCAAGAGCTGGGGAAGAAGGTCGAGGCTTTGCCGTAGTTGCTGAAGAAGTAGGTCAACTAGCAGAGCAGTCAGCCGCAGCAACTAAAGAAATTGAACAAATAATCGAAAATATTCAATACGAAACAATTGAAGTGGCAGAAGCCATGGAATTAGGGACAACTCAGGTAGTACAAGGGACTCGTTTGCTAGAAGAGACCAAGCAGAGTCTCGGCAAAATTGTTGAGGTCTCTCGTCAGATAGACCAATTAGTCGAGTCCATTTCCACTGCCACAGTATCTCAGGCGCAAACCTCTCAATCTGTTACCAATTTGATCCAAGAAATTGCTAAGATTTCGCAAAAAACATCGGAATCCTCGAATCAGGTTTCCAGTTCTCTGCAAAAGACTGTAGAAATTGCTAACGAACTGCAAGTATCTGTGAGTACCTTTAAAGTGGAAGAGCAGGCATAGACTTATGGCAAACGATCGAGAACGGGAAGTTCGGCTTAAGTTTCTTGAGGAAGCTCAAGAGTATTTGGATGATATTGAAACAGGATTGCTGGAGCTAGGATCTGGCGAGGTCGAGCGTCAGCGTATGGATGCAGTTTTGCGTGCAGCTCATTCCATTAAAGGTGGAGCGGCAATGATGGGTTTTGACACCCTAAGTCATTTAGCCCACCGAATGGAGGACTTCGTTAAAGTTATCAAGGCAGACAAAGAGGGAGTAGTAGATGAAGAAATAGAGCGGCTACTACTTGTAGGTGTCGATCGTCTGCGTCAGATTGCCGCTTTTAATCGCCAAGGCATTAATCTTGATTCAGAGTGGTTGGAGACTAACGCCAATCCTATCTTCGACCAACTCCACCAATATCTAGGGGATCCCCCGCCAGATACAATCCTGCCGTCGGAAGATGAAGAGGAAGACATGGTAGTTTTACTCTTCCAGACAGAAGTGGAAGCTTGTCTCGATCGCCTTCAAAGTGTCTTAGACGACCCAGAACAGCCTTGCTTAGTTGAAGAATTCTCGATCGCAGCTCAAGAGTTAGGTGGTTTGGGGGAAATGCTGCAGCTAACAGCTTTTAGTAACCTTTGCGACTCAATAGTCGAGCATCTTGAGAGTGCAACACCAGAGAAGACAGCAGAAATTGCCTCTAAAGCACTACAAGAATTGCGAAGATCGCAAGCTATGGTTCTCATCGGGCAAACTGAAGCTATACCGACACAGCTTGACTTGACAACTCCCGAAATCCTAACGCCATTCCTACAAGATCTCGAGCTGATACCAGACGTAAAAATAAATTTAGTAGAAGAGTTAGAATCAAATTTATTAGAAGAGTTAGAATCAGATCTGCCCCAGCCACCAGAACCTATCCCTCCCGTCGAACAACCAAAAATTCCTAGAGAGCCAGTAAATAAACCAGATACTGTTACTCCTTTACCCGTTCCTTCTGCTTCCGAACAAACTATTAGAGTTTCCCTGAAACAGCTAGACCAACTAAGCGACTTATTCGGGGAATTAACCATCGAACGCAACGGTTTAGCACTACAAATGAAGCGTTTGCGCAATTTTGTCAATCTTTTGAGTCAGAGGGTGCGAACCTTAGAGCAGTCAAACTTTCGCCTGCGCAATGCCTACGATCGAATAGCCACGCCAATAAATGGAACCTCTAACCCTCAACAAATAGAAGAGACTTCACCAGTTAGCCAAACCGAAAAACCAGAAAATTTGTTAACTTATTTCGCTAGCGCTTCCGATTTTAATAATCAATTTGACCTGCTGGAAATGGATCGCTACAGCGATTTACATTTGCTGTCGAGAGAAGTAATGGATACAGTGGTCCAACTTCAAGAAGTCGCCAGCGATATTGAAATTAGCCTCGAAGACACCGAGCGGTCTACCCGCGAACTCACCCGTACCTCTAAACTGATGCGTAAAAGCATCACTGACGTGCGGATGCGTCCTTTTTCGGATTTAATTGGACCTTTCCCTAGAGCACTGCGGGAAATGTCTTTGGGATACAGCAAAAAAGTTCAACTCAGAGTAAGAGGAGAGTCAACCCTAATCGATCGCTCTTTGTTAGACTCCCTCAAAGAACCACTACTGCATTTGTTCCGCAACGCCTTCGATCACGGAATTGAAGAACCAGCCACTCGCCAAGCTACTGGGAAACCAGAAATAGGCACCATCGAAATTAGTGCTGTTCATAGAAGTAACCAAACAGTGATTACTATGAGCGATGATGGTGCAGGCATTGACATAGAAAAAATTCGCGCTAAAGCTTTAAACATGGGCTTTAACTCAGAAGATCTGGACGCAGTTGGCAAAAATGGGTTGTTAGAGCTGATTTTTGAACCTGGTTTTAGTACTGCTGATAAGGTGACGGACATATCCGGTCGAGGAGTGGGGATGGATGTGGTTCGTACTAATATTAGGGATATTAAAGGTGATATTTATGTAGATACTAAACCTGGTTTGGGGACAACTTTTACCATTGTGGTTCCCTTTACTCTCTCCGTAGTACGAGTGCTGTTAGTGGAAAGCGATACAATGCTCATGGCCTTTCCTACCAACGCTATTGAAGAAATGCTAGTACTAGAACCGGAGATGGTCATGACAGCAGCGGGGAAAGAAGTTCTCAATTGGGAAGGCGAAATGCTTCCCCTAGTTCGTCTCAGTCAGTGGTTAAAATGTCCCCGTCCCTATTCTACGGATATCAAAGAATCTCTTCCAGGCATCGATCGCCCCATCATCTTAATCGTCGCTCGAGGTGAGGAGCTAATAGCGCTTCAATTTGATCGCTACTGGGAAGAACAAGAAGTGACAATTCGTCAAGTAGAAGGCAACATTAAAATGCCTGGCGGGTTCACGAGCTGTACAATTTTAGGCGATGGTTTAGTAGTTCCCCTAGTTGACCCCATTAGCTTGCTACGCTGGATTGAAAGTAGCAGACCAAACAACATTTCCAGTCAATTCACTGCAACAAGTGTAGCTGAATCTCAAGCCAAAACTAATATCGAGTCCCCATCTACTCCAGCAGAAAAATCCTACAGTACTATTATGGTGGTTGATGACTCTATTAATGTCCGTCGTTTCTTAACACTGACTCTAGAAAAAGCTGGCTATCGAGTTGAACAAGCAAAAGACGGACAAGACGCTCTAGAAAAACTGCAAGCAGGATTAGACGTTAAGGCAGTTATTTGCGACATTGAAATGCCAGTTCTAGACGGCTATGGCTTTTTAGCCAATATTAAATCTGACTCTGGTTGCAGAAACATTCCAGTAGTCATGCTCACCTCTCGCAGTAGCGAGAAACACCGTCAACTAGCAATAAATCTAGGAGCAACAGCCTATTTTTCCAAACCTTTTAGAGAACCAGAATTGCTCAAAACTCTGACAAACTTAATCTCAAACTAACTGCTCAATCAACTCGATCTCTCATGGCTAATTACTCTTCTGTACGCTCTAGACGCTTTGCTGCTAAGAAAAAAGAAGCTACTCAACAAATAATTATCTTTCGCTTACGTCAGGAGTGGTTTGCTCTCCCTATCAATAGCGTGCAAAAAGTCGTACCTCTAGGTAAAGTTCATGGCGATCCTCAAGGAACGGGAATTAGTCTGACTAATTATCAAGGTCAAGAGATATTAGTGATAGATGTAAGTCATCGCATTTTTGGAGAG
>JBFRWL010000642.1:0-4480 GCA_051439565.1 Prochloraceae cyanobacterium | reverse complement strand
TGTATGAGGGACCGCACCAATAAAAATAAATAAAGCATTAGCCGGAACAGTTTTGACTTCCCCAGTCTGGGAATTTTCAATCACTAAAGCTTCGAGACTAGTTTCCCCTTTTGCTTCTCTGACGCTGGTATGCACTTGCACGTCAATATTAGGAGTCGCTTCAATTTGGTCGATGAGATACTGAGACATACTTTTACCGAGAGAGTCTCCCCGCACCAACATAGTTACTTGGCTAGCATACTGAGAAAAATACATCGCTGCTTGGCCCGCAGAGTTAGCCCCTCCTACTAGATAAACTGTTTCATTTTTACAGGATAAAGCTTCCGTTTGAGCTGCGCCGTAGTAAACTCCAGCCCCTGTTAACTTCTCGATTCCTGGTACGTTGAGCCGACGCCAAGATACTCCTAGAGCTAAAATTACAGCGTGAGCAGCAATTTCGGTGCTATCTTGAAGCCGCACCAGCCGATAATTATCTTTAATGGCAATGGCGGTGGCTTCTTGGGGCGTAAGAATTTCGACTCCAAACCTTTTGGCTTGAGTCACAGCACGACGAGCTAAATCTGCCCCGCTCAAACCGACAGGAAAGCCGAGATAGTTTTCGATCCGAGAACTAGTTCCTGCTTGTCCGCCAGGCGCTTGTTTTTCGATTAAGACGGTCCGCAATCCCTCTGAAGCAGCGTAAACGGCTGCAGCCAAACCACCAGGTCCGCCACCGATAATAATGAGGTCGTAGAAAGGTTTTTCTGCTTGGGTTGGCAAGCCCATTTTAGTAGCAATTTCGGCGTAGCTGGGCTTCTCTAGTCGCTCGCCGTCGGGAAAAATTACCAGGGGAAGTTTGGGGCTTTTTTCCTGGGTGCAGTTAATTAACTGTTGCGCCAGGGGTTCTTTTTCTATATCTAAACAACGGTAGGGAATTTGTTGGCGGGCGAAAAAATCCTTAATCTGATGGCAATGGGGCGACCAGCGATCACCAATGACTCTAATGCCTTCAAAAGGAGAATGGAAGGTAGCAAGCCAATCTTCAAGTAAATCGTTGAGTACTGGATAAAGTTTCTCCTCTGGCGGATCCCAGGGTTTGAGGAGATAGTAATCTAGATTAATGGTATTAATTGCCTGGATGGCAGTCTCGGTATCGCTATAGGCTGTGAGTAAGACCCGTTTGGCTTCTGGAAAAAATTGTCTAGCTTGTTCGAGAAACTCTACACCGCTCATCTGAGGCATTCTTTGATCTACCAGAAACAGAGCAACGGTCTGGTTGCTTAATTTTAGTTGTTGCAGTTGCTCGAGCGCAGCCTGACCAGAATCAGCTCGCATTATGCGAAAGCCAGAGCCATATTCTCGCCGTAAATCGCGAGCTATTGCTTGTAAAACTTCTCGATCGTCGTCTACTGTTAACAGTACTGATTTAGCCACGATCTTTTCTCTCGTTCGCTAACTTTTGAGGATCCTCAATTTTCTTCAACAATCGTTAGATGTAATGGTTGACACTTTTTAATCTTGACAGTAATTCCGACCGCTTTTTCTAAAACTAAGTCTTCCAGATAGCCATCGAGATCTAGTCGGGCTGACTGGAGATTATCAAAAGGACCAAAGTAGTAAGTACATCGGGGAACAATAGTCTGAATTTCTACCCACCAATCTTGGGGTTGCTGTTTGAGCCTAGGGAAATTTTTGGGGATGTTTATCTGCTTAATAGACATAGCTAACTTCCTGAATTTTTGTCGGATTTTCTCAAGACATTACCAACTTAAAATTTCGAGATTTAATTATTCTCGATTAACCTCAAAATCCTTACAGCTCTTAATTATGTTCCAGCCCAGACCAAAATTCATCTAATTTTTCTCGCCTAATCAGTCCATACTGCCAGAGAATTATGGGAAAGTGAATAAGACTCTCAGCTAATGGTGAACTCTGATGCCTAGCCAGCCGAATTGATTCTGAAGAAATCAATAATTGTTGTGGTCAAAAAATAATTAAATTTTCCAGGATTTTTTCTCAAAAAAATTTCTTAATTCTTTCATTATTTTTCTTTGTTCATAGGCATCGAGTAGTCTAATACGTGCT
Source organism: Prochloraceae cyanobacterium (assembly GCA_051439565.1). Lineage (GTDB taxonomy): Bacteria > Cyanobacteriota > Cyanobacteriia > Cyanobacteriales > JBFRWL01 > JBFRWL01. The sequence continues at coordinate 2,416 of JBFRWL010000642.1, read as the reverse complement.
ATTTAATCAACTTTTATTGTTCGTTATTTTTACTAATGATAAGTGACAATTTGCTTCCGAAGTAAGCAGCATTAATTAGATTTTGCCTCGCACTAATTACCGAGACAAACAGTCTATAGAGAGAATCAAATCACCCTAAAAGGAGTAAGAACAAGGAAGCTACCAAACGGATAACTAGGTTCAATCGCTGGCTATTTAGCCAAAAAAAGTAAACTTTTGATTATATCTTTAATATTGCATGTTTAATTGACTTAAATCGATTTTTTAAAATTTATTTCAACTTCAAAAAAAGTGGAAATAAATAAAAATATGGGTGGATTTCTTGAACAGATAAATCTAGATAGATCGAGTTGAATCTAAGTTAGCACTATTTTAAATTTAGTTATGCAGCAACCTAGTCCGGCAACCAAGCTAAAACACTGGAGAATAAATGTCCAAAAGGCTTGGACATGAATTTAGAAAAAGAAACTAAAGCCCTACATGAGTCGAGTGGAGTTTTGAGTCATGATGACGGACGCTCAATCACTTCAACAACTGCCAGCTGATATTCATAATGTTCCTCACAAAAAATAATGCCTCACAGATAGCAGAAGAACTCCTCTACGACCAATGGATTTGCGAGCATTTATAGCGGTGTTCAGGTTTATTAAGTACACTTGGTATTTATTATTGAAAGGATTGAGATTTAAAACTGTACTTAACCAGTTTGCACACCGCTATAGAACTCTTTGGTAGCTCAGAAAAATCTCTGATAATCGTTGAAAAGGCTTACATCAATCAATCAATTTCTTGACGATTAGAGCTGATTCGTCAAATAAATCTTAAGAACCCTAAATACCTTGCTCTGATTATCTTTCAGTCCTCACATAGTTCAAAGCTACGTAAGGAGGTGACTTTGTTGGCGAAAGTAATCTTGACAGTATTGGGGAACGGGCATAGTTCCAGAGGTCTGAGAGCTATTGCTCTGGGTCTTTGTTCCCGTTGTCTGAAGCTTGACGCTCATTGGGCGAGCCTTCTGGCGGGAAATCCAGAGTATCGCGCAGCTGCTCGCGCTCCTCAGGAGAAAGCTCCGGAAAAGGAAGTATACCCTTTGACCGCCAAGCCTGAACCTCAGCCTCAGCCGCGCGACTGCGCTCGCTATCCAAGCCCCTGTCTCGGGAGAGATAATTCCTCTGGGAGGGAAAGGCGAAGCCTGTCCCCGCTGCGGAGACAATATCCTCAACTCGCAGCAGCACATCCTCCTTAATTCCCCGATATTCCTCCCTGTCACCTGTATCTACATAGACGTAAATTTCCACATCTTTGGAGTAATCGCCATATTGCACGAACCTGACTCGCGCTCGTTTCTCAATCAGCTTGGGGTGGGCTAGGAGCATTTCTCGCAATTTAGCCAGCACAAACCGCAGTTGCTCGGAAGTAGTCTCGTAGCGGAGCTGGAGAACCTGCCTGATGAGAATGCGCTCGCTTCGGCTCTTGTTGGTCAATTGTAGCTCGGAGAATTTCGAATTAGGCATTGAAATTAAATAACCGCTCAGCGCCAGAATTCGCGTTGAGCGCAGACCGATCTGGACTATATCTCCTTCTTGGTCTCCGAAGCGGCAACGCTCACCCACCTTCACCGGTCGATCGGCTAATAAGATGATTCCGGCAATCATGTTTTCTAAGGTCGGTCTGGCTGCTAGTGCCAGTGCCAGACCTCCGATTCCCAAACCTGCCAGAACCGTAATCAGGGAAATCCCCACGCGCTCAATTCCCACACTTAGAATAACTATACCAAGGCTTAAACCCAACAGGCGGAAGAATGTCCTGAGCGCACTGGCATTTAGACCCTGAGGGTTAATTTTAGGGGAAGCAATAATGACCTCTGCCAAAGCGTTGCAAAACAGAAAGATGATTAGTGCTACCACCATCCACAAGATGATTCCTAGGGCAATTAACATCGTCAGGAGTAAATTTCCACTAAGACTGAGCCAGTACTCGAGAAAATAGCTGAGTGCTGCCACACTAGCAAGGGCAATTAGGGGAGGCAACAGCATTAACCAGCTTCGCTGAGGGGGGTCGAGAGCAGCAACTATCCGCCAGTTCCAGCGAAAGCTACTGTAGGGAATCGTGACAGCAATCAGCAGGGAAAGACCTAAACCAATCCACTTCCATAGGGTCTGCTCCCCATAAACGGTATTTAACCAACTCGGCCACCCCTGAAACAATTTGAAGGGAAGCGGCACGTTGAGGCTGCCAGGTTGGTGGAGATAAAATTCGGCCAATCCTTTGGGAGTGCCGGGTTTGTAGGGGAGATTTTTTACCTTCTGGTAGAATTCTTTAAGGCGCCCCACCGTCTCAGTCGAGAAGAGAAATTCTCCGGCTCTGGTTCCCGACTCAACTTTAACGATGTCGATTTTTGTATAGGGAAGTCTCC
>JBFRWL010000641.1:0-4287 GCA_051439565.1 Prochloraceae cyanobacterium | reverse complement strand
CCTAAATGGTGAGGAATTTCTACGCCGCCGAGAATCAGCGGTCGTCCTTCTACCAGCCGATGAATATCGTAGCCGTTACCGATTCGTAATTTCATCGATCGACTTATCTAAAAAAGTTTCTAGCGTTACAGTATCATTTTCTTGGTTTGCTCGGCTAAAAATACTTCTACAGTGGAGTTAAAATCTTCAGCCTCTACTAAAAATGGCCAATGATTCCCTGGAACTTCGCAAACGTTTAATTTTTTTAAATAAGTCTTAAATGGTTTGAGTTGCCATTCGGTACGATTAATACCTTGTTTGGGTTTAATAAATAGTGTGGGAATCTCTATTGTTTGAGTTAGTCCTGCTACACGCATTACTTCCTCAAAAATTTCATTACGAGCAGCTATAGTAAATTTACTTCCCCAAGTTCCATCCAGTTTTTGTTCGATTCCGGCTCGAAACGCTTGCTGCTGCAAGGGAGTCCATCCCCGATATTGCTTTAACTTGCGTGCTAATTTCTCTGCTTCTTCATAACTATTAAACGGTCCCATCCCTTGAAGAAAGGGTAAAACCCGATACAAAATTGGAAAGGTTATCTTGAAAAAACCGGGAATTTTGTTGATAAAAAACGGATCGACTAGAATTAGACTACGAAAACGTTCTGGACGTTCAGTTGCCCAAATTGCTAATAATTTAGCACTCCAAGAATGAGCTACGATGTGAGCGTCAACCCATCCTAAACGATCCATCAGTGCTTCTAAGTCTGCGATCGCCTCAGCAAATGTATAACCCGTTTCAGGTTTGCTGCTTTCTCCGTGACCGCGCAGATCTGGAGCGACAATCTGATAACTTGGAGCCAGGTAATCGCCCAAACTCGCCCAAACTAGCGCACAATCTGCCAAACCATGCAACAGCATTAAAGGTTCTTGTGCTTGTTTCCATTCTAAGTAAGAAAGCTCAATTTGGGGTAATTTTAAACTTTGACGTAAAGGCATGATTAAGTTAGTATTATTTCACCTTGAAAAGCGATTAATCTAAGAGAGATTAATGTCTTAGATCAAGACAGCAAAGCAATTCTTTATAGAAGATAGACTTAATTATTTCAATAACTTTTTATCTTTTCAATTTCTTAATACTAGAACTATCAGAATTGATTTAGATGGAATAAGTTTATCCTAAAATAATGAATTTTATTTATCCAAAATTTCTAAGATATCCACAACCTGACTGCCTGATAATACACTAATTGTCGTATATTGATTAGGCAGTCAGTTAATCAAAATAAAGGCATTTAATTGCGATCGCCTCTTGGGGACAATTACTCGGAGAAAAGGAAAATCAAGGTGAGCTGAAATAATCAGCAAACATTGCTTACCTGAGAGAAAATAAATATTTTGACACAATTTAGCTCTTAATTATTAATGGATAAAGTACTGGGCGCTTCCTCCTCTACAGCAGACACCAACGCAGCAGCTTTTTTTTCTGCCTCTAGTTTCGGTTTTAAGTAAAGATTTTCCAACACCGCAGAAGCACCAGCCACCCAAGGAGGAACAATCAAAGCACCGACAATTCCTAACAATAGAGCGCCTCCCAACACTGCTAAAAGCTGATATAAAGGGGCTACTCTAACCGAAGAACCAACCAACAGGGGATCGAGAAGGTAGGTCTCTACATTCTGGATAATCACAAATAGCAGCAATACCCACAAAAAAGTCCATCCCCCTTGAGCTATTGCCACAATTAAAGCAGGAATCGCGCCCAAAACAGGACCGAAAAAGGGGATTAAATTAGTAATACCAGCAATTACGCCCAAACCTAGGGCAAATTCCGAAATGCCGACAATTTTTAATCCGACACAAACCGTCATCCCTAAAATAGCAGAAACTACTAATCGTCCTTGAATGTAACCTCCCATCCTCCGGCTGACAGGAATTACCTGTGCTTCTAGCCGTTCGTCCCAGGGTTTGGGAAACAAACTGACTAAACCCTTAATCAATTTCTTAGAGCCAGACAACATATAGCCAGAGAGCAACAGAGCTAAAATCAAGCTAAAAACAACGTCAATGATACCCCGCGTTACCCCTAAAGAGCGTACCAACAACAGTTGACTAGAACGAAATGCCCAAGCCGTAAGCGATTGTAGGTCGAATAGTTGATTGATGCGATCGATGGTTTCTGGTTCGCTGATGCCAAAACGCATTACCATGTTTTCTGCCAGAGATGCCAAAACATCCAAATAACCTGGTAGTTTCCGCAACAGGCGTTGAATTTGCTCCACTACCGTCGGACCAATTAGTAAACCAGCCACAGTTAAAATAGCTATCAAGCCGAGATAGACAAGAATAACGGCTAGCCAGCGAGGAATACCCATATTTTCAGCACTCCGAATAATTGGTGCTAGAGTAGAAGCCACCACTACAGCAACCATAAGTACTAGCAATAGACTTCTGAGCTGCCACAGTAGCACCAATACCAAGCCAGTAGCCACAATCAGCAGTAAGTTAGAAACAGAAATGGGAAGGCGCGGCTCGGACATAATCAATAATACAAAGTTAATAACAAAGATTCCTTCTGTTCAATCTACATGAAAAACTTCCAGTTGAGAGCCTACGGTTTCTAACCGTAGGATGAAAACCAGTATGAGGCTTTAGCCTCGTGTATTCTCTTCCAACCTTAATCTGTCTATGCTTTCAAGACTTATGGGTAAAGCATAGTTAGCTAGAATGGTATTGCTTATGCGTAAATTGGTATTAGATGGTTAGGCTTAGCTATTGTTCGGACTGGTCAGTATTTTGTTGTGCCATTAATGGCTGTGAATTATAGCGCCTAAACCAAACTTGCTGCTGAGGCATGGGAATAGGAATTCCGGCGCGATCAAAAGCAGTCTTGATGCGGCGGCGAAATTCTCGCGACACTGCCCATTGCTTTAAAGGTTGGGTTTTAATCCAAAGCCGCACGATCGCACCGCGCTCGACAAAATTATCTACTCCCAGCATTTGAGGCGGTTCGATGATTTGAGTCTTCCAGTCCTCCTCTTGACTCATTGACTCGGCAACTTGAGAAATTAGCTCTAGCGCCTTGTCGATATCTGCATTATAAGCAACAGGGATATTCAAATCTGCCCGGGACCAATTACTCGAAAGATTAGCAACTACTTTAATTTCACTATTAGGAATAGTAATCAATCGCCCCTCTGCATCCCGCAATTGGGTAATGCGCAGATTGATATTTTCCACTAAACCGCCGTATTCTCCTACCTTGATGGCATCGCCTACAGCATACTGGTCTTCCAAAATAATTAAAAAACCGTTGATAGTATCTCTAATCAAATTTTGAGAAGCAAAAGACACCGCTAGACCAATAATCCCCGCACCAGCAAGTATGGGCGCAATATTAACCCCAACAGCATTGAGAGCAACTAAAACTCCTATGATGGTATAGCTAAAAGTAATAATTCCTCTGGTCACCCCAGTAATAGTTGCTATGCGCAATTGCAAGCGCTGATTGGCATCTCGATTGACCAAAGAAGTATTAGTAAGTGTGGAATTGAAGCGAGCAATCAGAGCATAGCTCAGACGAATCGCTACATAGGTTGCCGAGGCTACAAGTCCCAGTCGCGCGGGAATCCTCAGACCAGTAATGACCAACTTTTGGAACCATATCGTCTGGGGAAATAAACCTAAAATGAATATGCTTCCTCCCACCCAAATAACAATTTGACCTAGATCTAAAAGTAGACGCTGAACTGCTAGCAGATTTGAGCGTTGCCACTTTCTTAGCTGGAGCCAGATTCGCTCAGATTCAGCTAAATCTGAAGAATTTTGCAGCTCTTTGGACTTATTTAACTCACTTTTCGTCTTACGTATTGCCAAGCTAATTAAGACCATCAGCACGGCAACACCACCAGCTTTGAGACCTTGAGTGCGAAGATAATCTGGTTGTCTTTGTTCCTTTGCCAGTTTCAGAGAGCTTTCTATTTGTTGAACTATTTGTTGGGCTCTATCTTCAATACTAACCCCTGCCAGTCGCGCGTCATAGATGGTAACGTTCATCAGGCGCACTTTTTCATCGCCGACTTGAATATAGATGTCTTGTGTCTTTCCTTGCGTCCAAACTTTTAATTCGCCAGCGTCATTTTGAAAGTAAATTTTACTAATGTAGTCTAATTGAGGCTCGATCGCTTTCTTGCGTATTGCTACCTGAGTCTCTACCGCAGCAGCGACCATAAATAAAGGCCGTCCGTCTAGCTCAATCCAAGTATAAGCTACTGTATCTTGTTGTTTTTGATTAACTTCCCCAGAGGAG
>JBFRWL010000640.1:0-20758 GCA_051439565.1 Prochloraceae cyanobacterium | reverse complement strand
GTCCAAGGCGTGGAATTTATCCTGCAACTATAGTTTTGAACGCCCGATTATTACTCCGAGATAATCTTGTTACTTTATGCGAAGGTTCTATTTTTTATGAAAATTATTTACCTATTCAGTTGGCTTTCGAGCTCCTATAGCGTTTCCAAATGATTCGTGAACAGCCAAAGCTCTGAAAGGCTTATTGGAAAAAAATTTCCAGTTTACATCTCCAATGGAAGTGCCATGGTAGATGTCAGTAACTTTTTGCCGCAATAGAAATTGGGGTTGTGCGATCGCGCAAAGCAGTTGCAACTAAATTAGGCACTTTTTCTACCTGCTCTTGGGTTACCATCAAGTTAGTAACAGCTCTGAGCTGATTCGAGCCAATAGCTAAGAGTGCTACTCCTTTCTCTTCAAGTCGTGCAGCTAACTCTGGTGCTGGCATATTCTCAGTCTCAAAAATAACAATATTGGTCTGAACATCTTCGGGATTAATTTTAATGCCTTCGATCGAACTCAAACCTTCTGCGAGAATCTTGGCATTAACCCGATCTTCACTCAGCCTTTCTCGATTGTGCTTGAGAGCATATAAAGCTCCAGCAGCAATAATTCCAGCTTGGCGCATACCCCCGCCAAACATTTTCCTAAATCTTCTGGCTCGCTGCATCAAATCTTTTGACCCCACTAAAGCCGAACCAACTGGCGCGCCTAGTCCTTTGGAGAAGCAAACGCTAACTGTATCAAAAGGCTGAGCATATTCTGCTTCAGAAATCCCAGTTGCTTCGCAAGCATTCCAGAAACGAGCGCCATCTAGGTGCAGTTTGAGATTGTACTCTCGACAAACTAGAGCAATCTCTTGAATAGTTGCAAGGGGAAAAATACTTCCTCCACCTCTATTGTGGGTATTTTCCAAGCAAACTAGTTTAGTTTTAGCAAAATGAACGTTGTCTGGACGCAATACGCTTCGTAAATCCTGCGCTGTAAATATCCCTTTTGTACCTTCAATCAGGCGACACATAACCCCCGAAAGTGCGGCTGGCGCTCCACCTTCGTAATAATAAATATGGGCTTGTGACTCTAAAATAATTTCATCTCCAGGTTCGGTATGAACTCGCAAAGCCACCTGGTTAGTCATTGTCCCCGAAGGCATATAGACTGATTCTTCTTTGCCCAGAAGTTGTGCTACATAGGCTTCTAGCGCATTTACTGTTGGGTCGTCACCAAAAACATCATCTCCTACTTCTGCATTAGCCATTGCTTCCCGCATCGCTGGAGTAGGTTTAGTGATTGTATCGCTTCTTAAATCGATCATTTTAAAATTCCTTCGATCGCCCTGTAATAAAAGATTATTAAAATCAGCTAAAGAATCCCTTTGGGAAGTAGATAATAATTTCCTAATGAATTATATTAGAACAATTTTATTTATATGAAGCCAATTCGAACATTTCAAGTTTCCCCTTCTCTCCCGCCGCAACTAGAACCGCTACGAAAGCTTGCCTACAACCTTTACTGGGATTGGAACATTGAAGCTAAAGCTCTATTTCGACGCTTAGACCGCGATTTGTGGGAATCGAGCCGCCACAACGCCGTTTGGATGTTGGGAACGATCGGTCAAGAAAGGCTTAACGAAGTTGCCGAGGACGAAGGTTTCTTGGCTCATATGGATAGGGCAGTACAGCAACTAGATAGCTACCTGCAAGAACGCACCTGGTATCGTCAAAACCGCACTTTACAGGATAGGGATAAGGAATGTTATGCGTATTTTTGTGCTGAATACGGTCTTACTCACTGCTTGCCTATTTACGCTGGTGGCTTAGGCGTTCTGGCTGGCGACCATCTAAAATCTGCCAGTGACCTCGGCTTGCCCTTGATAGCTGTGGGTTTACTTTACCAAGAAGGCTACTTTGCCCAGTATCTCAATCCTGACGGCTGGCAGCAAGAGAAGTATCCCCTTAACGACTTCTATAATATGCCCCTTCACTTGGAACGCAATCGGGATGGCTCGGAACTGCGGATTAGTGTGGGTTACCCTGGTCGTACTGTCTGGGCTAGAGTCTGGCGCTTACAGGTAGGTACAGTACCATTATACATGCTAGACACCAATATTGAAGCTAATCCCACTCGCTACGACCAAGACATCACTGACGAGCTTTATGGGGGCGATCGGGACTTGCGGATTCACCAAGAAATAATGTTAGGCATCGGTGGAGTAAGAATGCTAGAAGCGCTGGGATACAAGCCTACGGTTTATCATCTCAACGAAGGTCACAGTGCTTTTTTGATTCTAGAGCGCATTCGTAAGTTAATCCAAGAAGAAGGTCTCAGCTTTGCCGAAGCTAAACAGATGGCACAATCCACTCAGGTTTTCACCACCCATACCCCGGTTTCTGCTGGGTTCGATATGTTCCCTCCCGATCTAACCATGCACTACGTAGGACAATACGCCGATATTTTTGGCTTGTCGCGGGAGGAATTTCTGGCACTGGGTCGAGAAAATACGGGAGATTTTTCCTCATCCTTTAGCATGGCAGCTTTAGCGCTCAAAACTAGTAGCTTTATTAATGGAGTCAGCCAGTTGCACGGGGAGGTATCGCGGCAGATGTTCCAAGGCTTGTGGCAAGAAGTTCCCCTCGCCGAAGTACCAATTCAAGCAATTACTAATGGCGTTCATGCTCGCAGTGTGGTTGCTTCCTCAACTCAGGAATTGTACGATCGCTATTTAGGCCCTAGTTGGGATCGCCAACAACCAGGAGACCCCCTCTGGGAAAAGGTGCAATCGATTCCCGACGAGGAATTGTGGCGCAATCGCGAGCATCGACGGGCGGATTTGGTAGTATTTGTGCGAGAGCGGCTGGTGGAAAATGTGCAGCTCTCTGGAGCGACTAAAGCTGAAATAGAAAAAGCAACAGAAGTATTTAACCCTAATTTCCTGACTATTGGCTTTGCTCGCCGTTTTGCCACCTACAAACGAGCCAATCTATTTTTATACGACTTAGAGCGGATTAAAAATATTATTATGGGGAATCAAGAGCGGCAAGTGCAGTTTGTCATTGCTGGCAAAGCTCACCCCAAGGACACGGCAGGAAAAGAATTGATTCGTCAGATTATTCATACTGTTCGGGAACAAGGAATGAGCGATCGCGTCGTCTTTCTCCCTAATTACAATATCCACGTGGCGCGGATGTTGGTGGCTGGTTGCGACATCTGGCTCAATACCCCCCGCCGTCCCCGCGAGGCATCGGGAACTTCAGGAATGAAAGCGGCAATGAATGGTTCTCTCAATTTAAGCATTTTAGATGGTTGGTGGGATGAGGCGGATTACAATCGCACTGGCTGGGCGATCGGTCACGGTGAAGTCTATGAAGACCCGAAATATCAGGACAAGGTAGAAGCCAATGCCTTGTATGACTTGCTGGAAAAAGAAATCGTGCCTTTATTCTACGATCGAGATGAGAAGGGGATTCCACGTGGCTGGGTGCGCAAAATGAAGGACGCGATTCGCTTAAATTGTCCCTCGTTTAATACGGCTCGAATGGTGCGAGACTATGCGGTACGGGCTTATTTTCCTACCAGCGATCGCTATTTTGCCATGAGCAAGGATAATTATGCTCCTGCGAAGGAATTGGCTCATTGGAAGCAACATCTGTTCGACAATTGGTACGACATGAAAATTAAAGCCATTGATGTCTCTGCGGATAGTGAGATTAAGGTTAATCAATCAGTTCGCGTCACCACACAAATTGACTTAGGAGAACTCAAGCCAGAGGACGTGCAATTGGAGCTTTACCAGGGATCTTTAAATGATAAGGGCGAAATCGTCAATCCTACTTCAGTCGTAATGCAATATCAAGGTCAAGATGAGTTTGAATGTAGTATTTACACTGGGGATATTGTCTACAAGTCGAGTGGCTTACAAGGTCTGTCTTTGCGAGTGCTTCCGAAACACGAACTTCTTGCCAGCGCTTACGAACCAGGTTTGATTTTTTGGGCATAAGGTAAGCTAGTCAATATCGAATTTGTTGGTTGAGGCTGAGGGGGAGAGGGGAGAAACACCTAAGTAGGTTGGTTAAATTAATTAGAAAATGTATGTCCACCTACTTAACACCTAATATCTAACACCTACTACCTATTGCCTCCTTCTGTCTCCTGCCTCCTGCCTTGTCTAAACAGTAATGTTTATTTTTGCCTAGATACTTATTATTTTTTCAAAGAGGAGAGCATGGCTCGTCAACAATGGGCTTCAAGGACGGTTTTTATTCTGGCAGCAGTTGGTTCTGCTGTAGGTTTAGGTAATGTCTGGCGCTTTCCCTATCTGGCGGGAAAATATGGCGGAGGCGCGTTTCTGGTGCCTTATTTGATCGCTTTAGTGGTGGTTGGCATTCCCTTGTTGATGCTCGAGTTTGCCGTCGGACAAAAAATGCAGCAAGGGGCGATCGGCTCATATAAAAAATTACATCCTAGCTTTGGCAGTCTCGGTATTTTTGCCATTATTTCGGCTTTTATTATCGTTTCTTACTATGCAGTGGTTATGGCTTGGTGCTTGCTCTATTTTCTGGCATCTTTTGGGGTCAAGTGGTCGGATGATGCAAAAGGTTACTTTTACAACAACGTATTGCAAATCACTGAGGGAATTGACAAATTAGGAGGCATAAACCTTCCTATTGTATTTTCCCTGCTTCTGGTTTGGGTCTCAGTTTATTTTTGCGTCTGGAAAGGTACTAAAAGCGTGGGAAAAGTGGTTCTCTACAGCGTACCGCTACCAGTGATTTTAATGGCTTTACTACTAATAAGAGGCCTTACCCTTCCAGGCTTTCTCGATGGCTGGGCATTTTATCTCAATCCGCAATGGAATGCATTAATTGACCCAGAGGTTTGGACAGCTGCATTTACCCAAATTTTCTTTACCCTATCCCTAGCATTTGGAACCATGATTGCCTATGGCAGTTATAAGAATAGCGAGGATGATATTGCTAGAGATACTTGGATAACTGCTTTATTAAATAGTGCCATTAGCTTGTTTGCTGGCTTTGTGGTGTTTGCAGTTTTGGGATATATGGCTACGCAGACCAGCACTCCTGTAGAAGAATTAGCTGCTTCTGGTCCCGGTCTTGCTTTTGTCGTCTTCCCGGAAGCATTGAGCTTAATGCCTTTTGCTGGGTTGTTCAGCCTGCTGTTTTTCTTGATGTTGCTTTCTCTAGGAATTGATAGCGCTTTCTCAATAGTCGAAGCTTTAAATGCAGCTATCCTAGATGTTTGGCAACATTGGAAGATTGCCAAGCTTTCTCTTTGGATCTGTGTAGCTACATTTCTTGCTGGAATTATCTACACTACTAGAGCAGGTCTTTACTTCTTAGATATCGCCGATCACTTTATCACTAACTACAATGGCATCTTAGTGGCTATTTTCCAATCTATCCTCGTGGGATGGGTTTATGGAGCAGAAAAACTGAGAAGATACATTAACGAAGTGAGCGACTGGAAGTTAGGGAAATGGTGGAATATGTCGATAAAGTACTTCATCCCTATAGTTTTAGCAACTTTGTTAGCCACTCAATTATCAAAGGATCTGCGAACTCCATATGAAGGATACCCAGGTTGGGCTTTAGGTATTGGCTGGTCGCTGGTGGTTATTCCTCTAATGGTGTTTCTGTTGTTGCTCTTTAGAGACTGGAAAAAGATAAGAAGTCGATCGCCTCAATCGTCGTAATGGCAGGAATTTTAGTCCTCAGGAACGATGTTAGATGCTTGTAGCTCGATGTATATTGGTAAATGAAGTTTAATTCTACATCGAGCTTGAGTAAGTTATTTACAACTCTAAAATTTTCTTAGTAGTTAAATGTAATTAATTACCCAACACTTTATCTCATTCTTTTCTCTAGTCTCAAATAGGATTGCTATAGTTAACTAAACCTGAGTTAGAGATGAAGCTAACTTAGTAAGAGCTGACAAACTTATCTAGGCGTTCCATTCCTTTCTCAATGGCGATCGTATCGGTAGCATAGGAAAGACGAATGCATCGATCGGCACCAAAAGCTATCCCAGGTACGGCAGCAACTTGCTGAGATTCAAGTAACTTGTTGCAGAATTCGAGGGAAGTCATGCCTGTTTGGCTGATGTCAACGAATAAATAAAAAGCACCTTTAGGTTTGGGACAGCTAAGTAGGGGAATAGACTCGATCGCCTCGAACATTATCTCTCTTCTTTGGTCAAAAGCTTGGCGCATTTGCTCCACGCAGTCTTGAGAACCAGTTAGGGCAGCGATCGCTCCATATTGAGCAAAAGTACACACATTCGAGGTACTATGACTCTGGATAGTGGTCATCGCTTTAATTACTTCCACAGGTGCAGCTATATAGCCAACTCGCCAACCAGTCATAGCATAGCTTTTGGCAAAACCATTGCTGACAATGGTACGCTCAAAAATATCTGCTCCAACTGCACCAATACTAGCGTGTTGACTATCTTCGTAGAGAATGTTTTCATAAATTTCGTCCGACACTACCAATAAGTCAGCTTCTACCACTACCTTGGCTATGGCGCGAATTTCATCAGGAGTATAGACAGATCCGGTAGGATTGGAGGGAGAATTGAGAACTAAGAGTTTAGTTTTGGGCGTAATTGCTTGGTGAAGTTGTTCTGGGGTAATCTTATAGTCGTGCTCAGCTTGAGTTGTAACTATTACTGGCTTGCCATCTGCTAGCTTGACCATTTCAGGATAACTAAGCCAGTAGGGAGCAGGAATAATCACTTCATCCCCTGACTCAATTAAAGCCAGCATTAGGTTAAACAGGGAATGTTTGCCGCCGTTAGTAACAATTACGTTTTCATTGCTGTAGTTTAGATTGTTATCTTTGCGTAACTTTTGGGCGATCGCCTCTCTCAGCTGAGGTTCTCCCGCTGCTGGACCGTACTTAGTCTTGCCGCGATCGAGAGCTTGTTTAGCAGCCTCTTTAATATGTGCTGGTGTATCAAAATCTGGTTCCCCAGCACTAAAACTACATACGTCAATTCCATCTGCTTTCATCGCCTTTGCCTTGGCAGAAATTGCCAACGTCAGAGAAGGCGTTATCTGACCAACCCTAGCTGCCAGTTTCATTCTTTTCTAGCTCACTTAGTTAAACTATAGTCCTACAATTCTATAATTACCAACACGAATTAGATAAGACTGATTGCTCGAAGTAGTGTGGGTTGGCGATCGAGGAATAATTATATCTGCCCATATTTAGGGCTTACTGAATAAGTCTAAAATCTTACTCGGAGAACCTGACCCAAAAACTTTTTCAGCAAAACCCTATTTATGCTTGGTTTATTTGCCCGTCAACTAGACTGGTTTCGGGTTGAATTAGTACTACATATTGAAGTCTGCAAGGGGGCTATCAGGCAATAACCAAGTAGCGACAAATCTTGAGGAGTTAAGCTGCTTGAGGTTCCAATATCTGTCCCAACTGCTCAATTCCTTTTTGCAAATGCCGTGTCACTGTCATTGGACTGATACCAATGCGCTTGGCTGCTTCTTTACGAGGTAGATCCCGCAAAAACACAAACTCAATGGCTGTTTTAGTTTTATCCTCTAGTTGACTCATCGCTCCCTGTAGCTGCAAGCGATCTTCTTGCAATTTTTGTCTTGCTTGGTGTTTGGGATCGGCAAGGGTTTCTCCTACAGTTACCGAACAATCTAATGCCTGAGTTACCATCGCATCTAAACTCAACAGCATACGATTTTGAACTGCTAACTGGCATTCATTCCACTCTTTGATAGATACACCTAGTTGATTAGCCATCTCAGTATCGTTAGGTAGTCGTCCTAGAGTAGCCGTTAACTTCTTGCGTAGTTTTTTTCCTTTAGTGTAGAGTTCTTGCAACCGACGAGGAATCTTCATGGCACTGCCTTTATCCCGCAAGTAATGTAGCATCTCGCCGCGAATATAAGGAATAGCAAAAGAACTAAAAGCACGACCTTGTTCGGGATCGAAACGTTCTATTGCTCTAATCAAACCGATATAACCAAGTTGCTCTAAATCTTCGTATGGTTCAGCACACTGTTTGCTAACTCGATGAGCTACTTGACGCACTAGACCAGCATTTAAATTGACTAATTTATTGCGGAGTTTGAGAGAATGGTTGCGAGAATAGGCAACAAGCAGTTCCATGCCATGATAATTAATAAATTTATTAGTCATAGAATTTTAATCCTGGGCAACAAAAATTATTAACTCAATCTATGACTTATATTGTCTCGAGCAAAAAACTGTCATACAATCGTTGATTTACTGATATCTCTGGAGGTACTTTGTTACATCTCAGTGTTTACACTCAGACAATAGAGACAAACCCTGACCGTCAAAATCTCTAAATAAGCTAACTTTGGCTAGTTAATCTCGGAAATTTATCTAATGATTTGCTGACGACTCGCTAAATACTCTGAGTTTTTAGTCACAATAGAATTAGTTAGTAATCTTTCAAATCAGTAAATTCGTTTACCTTCACGACTAAGTCTCATGAGCAACACGAGTAACTTCCGTCAAGCAATGCAAGAGGTTAGAGGTCAAGCCCTAATTGGCCCTAACGTAATTGCTAATGCTCTTCCCTATCTCGGTGGCGGACTAATTTTAACCGCAGCAGGCGTCTATGGCGGTTTGGGCATAATCCAAAATTATCCTAGTCTCTTCTTTCCCACCTTTATTGGTGCCATCATTGCCCAATTGGTTCTTTTCTTTATCGCCAGCAATGTTGCTGCAAATGGAAATAACAGCACAGCCTTACCTTTGCTTACCCTCTATAGTCTGTTGTCAGGCTATACTCTCAGCGGCCTAATCTTTGTCGCGCTGGGTACGCCAGGCGTTGGCGTTCAAGGTATTGCCATTGCTGCCCTTGGCTGTGGTATCACGTTCGTAGTTGCACGTAATATTGGCTCGAATCTCTCAGACCAAGATGGCATGGCGCTGTCACAAACCGTGCGTCTGGGAATAATTGGTCTGGTAGTTGTTCTATTTGCTCAACTAATTTTCTCCTTTTTTGGCGCCTACACGCCTACCTGGTTAGAAATTGCTATCTCCGGTCTAGGTGTTTTTATCTTTGCTGGTGCTGCTGTAGTAGATTTCTATATTCTGCCGCGTACCTACCGCGATGAGCAGTATTTACCTGCTGCTCTGTCAATGTATCTAACTTACATCAACCTATTTATCTTTATTCTGCGGCTACTAATTGCCCTTAACCGCGACTAGATAGGTAGTAACAGGGTGCGTAAACTGAGGGTCTGCAAAGCAAACTACTCAGTGAAGAGAGATGTTAGGTGTTAGGTGTTACTCCTGACTCCTAACCTCCTTTCAAGGATATAATTTGAAGATTTGAGCAATTAGTTCAGTTGAATGTCTGTTTAAAAATATTAGAGGTGGTGTTTTTGGTTAGCATCAAACCAAGATGAGTTTCCCCCAACCTGCTGATCGTGCTGGGTTAAGAAAAGTTATCGGTTAAGACAAGCAGAGGAGGCAGGGGGAGAAGAAAAAACCTTATCTGAGGAGTATTGCCAAAAGTGCTTAAATACTAAGGAGTTGGGGATAGGTACAAGTCTTTCCTCAACTAGTTTTCTTCTGCTTATTGCGCCTCTGCCCTCTGCCTTACCGCCAAGCGGTATAAGCAGCTATGCATTGATCTCAGAGTCCCTAAAAGCTAAGAGTGAATTCTGCGAGCTAATAGTTGTTCTTCTAAAGCGGCAATTCTATTGTAAGCCGCTGTTAGTTGAGCAGTAAGTCGTCGGATTTGAATGTCAGGAGAGAGGGTATGCTCGCTTTGTGGGTTGATATCGTTTTCCCAATTACTGCCATCTAGTAAGATATCTTTATGTTCCATAACTGAGTTGAGATTTCTCTGATTAGAAGTAGAGTGTGCAGTCATGGAACCAACAGTTGCTAATGGATCTGATTGTGCCCTCTGTTGCTGTCTCTCTGATACCACTTGATTTATTTGGCAGCTTATTCGCTCAATAATTTTGTGGAGTGTGTCCACTTTTTGACTCAGATCTATAATTTGCCTTTGAAGTGCATCCATAGGATTAACAATTGGATTAGTGCTTTGTATTTTAATCCTATGAGCAATGCAATAAATAAGTGTAACTATTCCTGATTCATTTAACTTTTGTCTTCTTAATTTTACTTAAATAATTACCTTTTCATTATCTCAAAATTTACTATCAATCTTCTAACTATAAAAATTGATACAATAAAGTCATGTTCAGCCGTCGTTCTTTTCTAATCAGTATTGGCACAATAGCACTTGCGGAGATTTTATCTGGGTGTACAAGTTCTCCAACAAGCCTAAAAATCTCTTTGCTACGAGGTTCTATTCCTCCTCAGCTATTAGGGGAATTTAGTTCCACATTAGCTGAGCCAAGTTTACTAAAATTTACAACAAAAGCTCAGTTAGAAGATTTATTGACTCTTTTGCAAAGTTGGCAAGAGCTAGCTAAAGGTGAAGAAACTAACCAAGGAATATCCACTCTAAATAGAAGTCAATTAAATCTCAGTACTGACTTAGTTACTCTAGGAGACTATTGGTTAACCGAAGTAATTAAAAAGAAACTAATTCAACCGCTAGAAATAAAAGACCTGGAAGGATGGTCAAATTTACCTTCAATTTGTCAACAATTAGTCAAGCGTAACGAGGACGGAGATTTAGACGAGGGAGGGTCAATTTGGGGTGCGCCTTATCGCTGGGGTAGTACTCTGATTGCCTATCGTCGCGATAAGTTTGAGAAATTAGGCTGGATGCCTAGGGACTGGCGTGACTTGTGGCGGGAAGAATTGCGAGATCGCCTTTCTCTGTTAGACCAGCCGCGAGAGGTAATTGGCTTAACTTTAAAAAAACTTGGTTATTCTTACAACACTCTTGATTTAAATAAAATACCTTCGCTCAAATCAGAACTGCTGGCACTAGACAAACAAGTTAAATTCTATGCCTCCAGAGATTACTTACAGCCACTGATTTTAGGAGATACTTGGCTAGCAGTTGGTTGGTCTGGAGATATTCTGCCGATACAAGCCACAATCCCCCAAATTGAAGCGGTGATTCCTTTATCAGGAACAGCTTTGTGGGCAGATTTATGGGTCAAACCAGCAGATTCAGAGGCTTCGTCATCAGAAGGTAAAAAGTCCCTTATCAAGCAGTGGATTGATTTTTGTTGGCAGCTTATACCAGCAAGCAAAATTTCTCTATTAACTAATGCTGCTTCGCCTATTGTTGCTCAAATTGAACCTGAAGAGCTAATCAAAGATATTCTAGATAATCCTTTACTGCGTCAAAATCGCTCAATTCTAGAGAAAAGTGAGTTTATTCATTCTTTGCCCGAATCTGTCGAGCAGCAGTATATTGATTTATGGAAACAAGTTCGTACAGCCCAAAATTAGGGTCTGGAGAGCAAACTAATTTATACCAATTTCAAAAAATACTGCTACACATCAATTCTGGAGAATCTCTTGGCTGTTCCCTTTCCTAATCGTGCTTAATAGTTTGGTTATATCTTCAGCGGATAATGGTTGATTAAACCAGTAGCCTTGGCCTAAATGACAACCTATGGCCTTAAGAAATGAATATTGTTCTGCTGTTTCGATCCCTTCAGCAACAACTGTTAAGCCTAGGTTAAGACCGAGATTGACGATCGCCTGGGCAATTCCGGTGTTTTCTAAATTTGGTTGCCAATCTTGAACAAAAGAGCGATCGATCTTCAAAGTTTTGATGGGAAAGCGATGCAGATATCCTAATGAGGAATAACCAGTGCCAAAATCATCCAGGCAAACTTCAATGTCTCTTTGCCTCAACTGGTTGAGTACCTCTGTGGCTAAATTGGCATTTTGGATTAAGATGCTTTCAGTAATCTCTAGCTTGATAGAACACTGTTCTACTTGAGTCTCCTCGATTAACCGCTCCAACTGTGCAATTAGATTTCCTTGAGAAAATTGCTGCCCTGAAAGATTAATGCTCATAGTTAGAGGCAGGAGTGTAGGAAATTGCTCTTGCCAGGAACGGAGTTGCTGGCAAGCTTGTTGGAAAACCCACAAATCAATTAAACAAATCAATCCAGTTTCTTCTGCGACGTGAATAAAATGACATGGGGACATCAATCCCTCTTCTGGGTGTTGCCAGCGTACTAGTGCCTCGAATCCCTCAATTCGTTGGGTTTGTAAGGAAATAATCGGTTGGTAAAAAACTTTTAGTTCTTGATGGTCAATGGCTCGGCGCAAATTATTTTCTAAATTAAGTCTTTTTAAGGCTTGGGCATGCATGGAATTATCGAAGATGACGTAACATCCTCGACCGTTATTTTTAGCTTGGTACATGGCTATATCAGCGTCCCGAAGTAGTTGAGAAGCTTGCTCGTAGTGAGGGGAACCGAGAGCAATACCAATACTGGCACTGATGAAGATCTCCTGTCCTTCTAGAATAAAGGGTGAGGCTAATATTTGATGAAGTCGGTTAGCAACCTTACTGGCATCGCTAATATCCGTAATACACTCAAGTAAAATAACAAACTCATCTCCTCCCAGGCGAGCAACAATATCGTTGACCCGCAGACAGCTTTCTATGCGGCGAGCTACTTGCTGAAGTAGGCGATCGCCCGCCCCGTGACCCAGACTGTCATTGACTACTTTAAAGCCATCCAAGTCGATAAATACGATTGCCAACAGCTGGCAATCGCAATCCTCTGGGCTTCTCCCTTTTCCTTTAGTCATCTCCAGGGCGCGTTCTAGACGCTCTAAAAATAAAGCTCGATTGGGCAACCCCGTGAGCAGATCGTGAAAAGCATCGTGGCGTAACTGTGCCTCCATGCGTTTTTTTTCTCTGAGTTCTGTTTGTACTTGCTGATAAAGATCCGCTTGGTGGATAGCAATGGCACAGTGATCGGCAATAGCTTTGACTAGGGCTAATTCATTTTCTGTCCAGGTTCTTTGGCGATCGCACTGCTGCAAACTAATAACTCCTAATAGAGAGTTCTGATATACTAGCGGCGCGATCGTCGCCGAAAGAATCTCGAATTTTTCGGCAGTTTGCTGTACTATCTCGCAAATGCTATCGTTAATTTCGTTAACGACAATAGTTTCACCTTTTCTCAAACTTTCATAGTATTGCTGGCAGAAATCGCAACGGATACCGACGAGTTGTTCGGCTTTAGCTGTATGCTTGCTAACGTAATGAACTTGAAAATAATCGTTAACAGGCTTTAAGAAGATGCAGCGACTGAGATTCAGTTCTTCGTGCAGTTGATCGAGTGTGGTTTGCAAGACATCTTCGAGGATTAAGGTTTCTCGGATTACTTGCACTATGCGGTTAACGATCGCCTCCCGCTTGGCTTGCTGTTCCAATTGGGCGATCGCTGCCTGTTTTTGACGGCGCAGTTCGAATTCTTCCAGGGCTCTTTCTAGGACAGTGGGTAAGCGGAATAAGCGATTTTTGAGTACGTAGTCGGTCATTCCTAACTTAATACATTTAACTGCCGCTTCTTCTCCCAAAGTGCCAGTGATTAAAATTAGTGGAATCTCTTGACCCGACTCTTGTAGTAGCTTGAGTACCCTTTCCGCATTCCCGTGAGGAAGGTGATAATCTGCTAAGACGGCATCGTAACTATTTCTCTTCAATAACTCATCACTCTCAAAGACTGATTCTGCGTTATCGTAAGTAAAGTTGATACCAGCTTGCTCCAATGTCAAGGTAATTAACTGTACGTCTTCCCAGACATCTTCCACAACCAATAAATGTAAACCGTCTTGCTGCATCTGCTTGAAAATATTTTAATAGTTGCCTATTGCGTTCGACTCTAAGTTAGAATTTGAGGTGTTTGGTTAATCATCAGCCAGTAGAAGCCGACCTTCTGCGCTACGCTAATAAATTGCTGGAAATCTAAGGGCTTAACAATATAGCTGTTGACACCTAGCTGGTAACAAGTTGCCAAATCTCGATCTTCTGCCGATGAGGTCATCACCACAACCGATAATTGGCGAGTACGTTCGTGATGGCGAATTTCTTTCAGGACACGAGTGCCGTTAACTTTAGGTAACTTCAAATCTAGCAATACTAGACGGGGAAGAGGTTTAGTGGGGGGGGAGCCGTTTTTTCCGTGGAGATATTCTAATGCTTCTTCCCCATCTTCGGCAACGTCCATTGTATTGACGAAATTGTACTCGCTCAGTGCTAGTTTAATTAGCTTCACGTCATTAGGATCGTCTTCAACTAGCAAGATTCGCGTTGGTTCGATCGACACTACAACTTGCTCCTATAGAAAATGAATAAAAAATAAAGGATGATTTTTTGGGCAAGATCACACAAACATTGTTACATTAATTTCAGCAATCAACAATAATTAATTTGTGCCCAAACGGAAGTAAAAAACTGTACCTTTACCCAATTGACTTTCTGCCCAAATTTTGCCGTGATGCCGCTGAATAATGCGCTGCACAATTGCCAAGCCAATACCCGTACCGGAAAATTCTTTTTGGGAATGCAACCTTTGAAATGGTTCGAAGAGTTGGTCATAATAAGCCATATTGAAGCCAGCACCATTATCGCGGATAAAAACAGTTCCACTCCCATCTGGGAGGGACCCGATCGCAATTTGGGTGGGAGAAGAATCCCGGCTGTACTTGAGTGCATTGCCGATGAGATTATTGAATACCTGTTGTAACAAAATAGGATCCCCGTGTACAGTAGGCAATTCCCCGACATTCCATTCTACAGTTCGTTCCTCGGCAGCAATCTGGGGCTTAACTGAAGCGAGCGTTGTTTGAACTAGGGTGTGCAGATTAACTATCTGAGGGTTTAACTCTCGGCGACTGAGACGAGATAGGGTCAGGAGTGCGTCTACTAGCTGAGCCATTTTTTTGCTGCTAGAGTCAATGGTACTCAGGTAATCTGTCACCTCGGGGTCGTCGATAGTTGCCCCCCGCTCTAACTTGAGCCGCAAGGCGCGAATAAAGCCGTCAACGTGCCTGATGGGAGCTCGCAGATCGTGAGCAACTGAGTAGGAAAAGGACTCTAGTTCTGCGTTGGCTGCTTCGAGTTGGGCAGTTCTTTGTTGGACTTGGGCTTCTAAGGTTTGATTTAACGAGCGCAACTTTTCTTGAGACTGAGCCCTTTCCAACCAAGCGCCAAGGGTGCGACAGGCTGCCGAGATCAAGTCGGCTTGCAAATTTTCTGGTAGATTGCGATCGCTGCGAGATTCGAGGGTCAGCAAGCCAATAACTACACCTTCTCTGTTAGGAATAGGAAAAATTCCTAGTTGACCGACTAGCGGATGGCGGAAGGCAGGAACGGCATTGGGGTGATTGGCATAATCGTCGATGAATAGAGGTTCACCAGTTTCTACTACTTGCCAGATTACGCCAGTACCGGAGGGAATGCCTTGACTCAGGGCTGACTCCATTGCGGCAAGAGCTGGCTCGCCGCAGACAGAGGCAAAGGTGGCAGAAGCATGGTAAGATAAGGAACTAGCTCGGCGATCGCTTGCGATACCGTCGATCGTCTTAATGTCCCCAAAGGCACAGCCCATAATCTGAATTAAATAGTCCAGAGCAAAGTAGCCAATCTCTTGGATATTGCGAGAAGTTTGTAGTCTCTCCGTCAGACCCATTAAAAAAGATAGCTTCTGCAATTCTGTCGCACCTGATTCCTGATTCATACAACTACTTGTTTGTAGATTTTTGACCTAGCTGGAAATAAAAAGTCGCTCCACAATCTGGTTGACTTTCTGCCCAAATTTTACCACCATGACGATAAATAATACGCTGCACTACAGATAAACCAATCCCAATACCTGCAAATTTTTTCTTCGAGTGTAGCTGTCCAAAAGGCTCAAAAAGCCGATCTGAATATTCCATCGAGAAACCCACGCCGTTGTCCTTGACAAACATAGTCCCGTCTGGTGAACAATTAACTTCTATCTGGGCAGGGCAGCGATCTCGACTGAATTTGACCGCATTGCTCAGGAGATTAGTAAAGACCTGCTGGAGCAAGGAAGCATCGCCTCTGACCTTAGGCAAATCGCCAATTTGGCAGATAATCCGACCTTCTTGAAGCTGTGCTGAGGGAACAACTAACTCAATTGCTCTTTCAACCAACTGCTGTAAGTCTACCGAACTAATAACTAACTCTTGTCGTCCAATACGAGATAGCTTCAACAACCCTTCAACTAGCTGCTCTATTTTCTTGCCGCTATTCTCAACTATTTGCAAGTATTCGGCAATTTTAGGATTGTCAACTGCATCAGTCCCCTCTAAGTGTTGCCTGAGAATAGCTATAAACCCATTGATATGTCTCAGAGGTGCACGCAGGTCGTGAGAGATAGAATAGTACAAAGATTCAAGTTCCTGATTGCTGGTTTGTAATTCTTCTGTCCTCTCTCCTAAGCGCTGCTCTAGTTGTTGGTTTAGTTCTCTCTGTTGCTGGAGCAAGCGAGCCTTGTCAATAGCAATTATTACCTGGGGAGATAGTAGATTGAGCATCTCCAGGCGATCGGGGGTAAACGCTGCTACAGTCGGCTTATTTTCCAGATAGACAATTCCTCTTAGCTTTTTTCCCTCCATTAGTGGCGCACACAGGACAGACTGAATTTGATTTTGGGTCAGATAAGCGTCGTCCTTAAATTGACCGACCTCAGAAGCGCGATCTAAAACCAAGCTTTCTTCAGTGCTAGCTACGTAGTTAATTACTGTCAGTGGTAGAGAAGGGTTGCCATTAGTCCCCATCTCTTCGAGAGAAACCGAAGGTAATAGCCTGACTTTATTGCTCTCGTGATCGCCGCTTTGCCGAGGTTCGGGGAGATCGCCCCAGGAAATCGCTTCAATTCGCAGTTCCCCTTGATGATCGAGAAGAAGACAGCCAGTTTGAGCCCCACAATTGTTAATCAGGATTTCTATGAGCCTGACTAGCAGCTTATCTAGAACAATTTCGCGCGCGATCGCCTCACAAGCGTTGATCGCACTTACCAAATCTAGTTCTGCTGAACTTCTAGAAGCAGAAGTTAGATTATCTAAGGTCAATTTGGAAGTAGTCTTATGTTGTTGGTGTTTCACGATCTTTACATGATGCAACTAATTCCTGAGCCTTAAGTGATGCTAAATTAGACTTTTGAATAACTAGCAAGATACAAGTCTTAATAAGTGACTTTTCGCAATCCTGTACCCACAGTCGATATTATTGTTGAATTAATTGATCGTCCTCACCGACCGATTATCCTTATAGAACGTCTCAATCCTCCCTATGGCTGGGCTATTCCAGGAGGATTCGTCGATTATGGCGAATCAGTAGAAACAGCAGCACGGCGAGAAACTCAAGAAGAAGTCAGCTTGCAAGTTGAACTCATTGAACAACTTCAAGTATATTCCAATCCGAACCGCGATCCACGCCAACATACTCTCAGTGTGGTTTTTCTCGCCATCGCAACAGGAGAACCCCAAGCAGCGGACGACGCTAAGAATATAGGCATTTTCCATTCCTGGAATCTACCGTCAAATCTCTGCTTCGATCACGATAAAATTCTCCAGGATTATTGGCGTTATCGACACTATGGCATCCGTCCACGATTAAGTTGTTGAAGAAGTCAGGCTACTTAAGCTAGGTTGGTCAAATTAATTAGAAAATGGTTGAGAGAGGGGTGTGGGGAGTGTGGGGAGTGTGGGAGAGAGGAGGAGGTCAAAGGTCAAAGGTAACAAAAAACAGCTAACTTCTCATTTGGGTTTTATATTTATTTATGCCCACCTACTTAACTAAGGAACTAATCAGGACTAAAAGCGAACAATGACTGAGAAAAAAGTAATTCGCACTTCGGAAGCACCAGCACCTGTAGGACCCTACAATCAGGCGATCGCCGCTCAGGGAACTGCAATTTTTGTCGCTGGTCAAATTCCCCTCGATCCTCAAACTGGAGACATTGTCGGTAGTGGCAATATCGCTGAGCAGACAAGGCAAGTAATGGCAAATATAGAAGCAATTCTCAAAGCTGGGGGTGCTAGCTGGCAAGATGTAGTTAAAACTACTGTTTTTCTTACAGATTTAGATAATTTTGCTGCTATGAATCAAATTTATGCCGAATATTTTCAGCCGGAAACAGCCCCCGCTCGCGCCTGCGTTGAGGTTTCCCGCTTGCCCAAAAATGTCTTAGTTGAGATTGAATGTATTGCTATGTCAAATTTTGCACCAACCTAAAGTTCTATTCATCACCCATCAGTCTCAGAAGTCTTTGAGAGTGGGAAGTGTGGGAAGAGGGATTATAGTAGCTCACGAGAGAGAGCAAATAATACCATTCGATTTTAGATTTTAGATTTTGGATTGTCCCCTTCTTTTAAGAAGGGGCTTGCCTATTTTAGATTGAATGATTTGAGAATTTTCGATTAATAATTATAGGATTGATGATTTTGGATTAGTGATTGTATGATTTGATGATTTTGGATTATTTCTTCCTTTAAAGAAGGGGCTTGTGTAATCTAAAATCCAAAATCCAAAATCCAAAATTGGACGGTTATGAATTGTTTTGTTAACCCTGATTTAGTCTAACTTTTAGCTTTTATTAACTTAATCTTAATTGGGCTGGTATAAGTTCATTATGTTATCTCGTGTGATTTTCATATCGCAACACGGTAAAAAACCATGAAAATTGCAATTATTACATCTGGTTTTCTTCCGGTGGTGGATGGTGTCACAGTAAGTGGCTTACATCGAGTACAGTACTTAAGCCAGTGGAAACATGAAATCTTGTTATTTTGTCCTGACTACAGTTCTTTAGCACATGTTTATCCCAATTGGCAAAAGTATACAGGTACTCTATTGCCAGGGGTCAATGTGATTAACTTAGATAGCACCCCATTCATGGATTTAGACTTTGAACGTAATGTTAGTTGGCAAGGCTATAAAACTCTCTTGAAAGAACTAGAAAAGTTTCAGCCTGATTTAATTCATGTAGATGAAGCAGAACGTTTATTTGTGGGTTTCTGGCGTATACCGGGTGTGGATTTTGCTCGAAAAAATCGTATTCCCTGCGTTAGTTTTTTTAGAACAAATTTCCTGGAATATTTAGAAGACTTTTTCCCTTTTAGAGGAATCATACTTGAGGTGGTTCAGAAGTTATTTAAACAGTTCTTGACCTGGGTTTATAACAGTTATGACGCTACCCTAATTCATAGCGTAGTGACCCATAAAAAATTGATTGATATAGGAATTAAAAACAGCATCTATGCGGAGTTAAGTGGCTTTGATTCCACAATCTTCGAGCCAAAATTACGAGCAGCAGATTTCTTTGGTAGGGTTTACCAACTTCCTCAAGTCGATCGAACGGTCAAGCTCATTTTTCTAGGTCGCTTAACCCCAGATAAAGGCTGGAACTTCACCTTCGAAGCTTTTGCCACAGTATCGAAAATTGTCGCTCTCGACAATGTTGCTATCCTCGTTATCGGAGATGGACCGATGCGGGATGAAATTGCCCAAAAACTTTCTGTTTTTACTGCCAATATTCACCTCTTAGGTCGAGTATCTCCAGAGCATATTCCCGCTCTTTTAGCCAACAGCGATATCCATATAACAGCCTCAGAAAAGGAAACCCGAGGGCTAACCGTTCTGGAAGCTTTTGCTTCTGGGATTCCTGTCCTTGCGCCGAGGGCTGGGGGAGTGGTAGAGAATATTGATGATGGCAAGAATGGCTTTTTGTTTACCCCGAAAGATTCCCAAGATTTTGCTCAAAAGCTAAAACAGTTAGTTGAAAATCCTGAATTGCGTCAAGCAATGGGAGAAAATGCTAGAGTTAGTATCGCCAGTTGTTCTTGGGAGCAAGCAGTAAAAAATCTAGTTCGGATTTGGCAAGATCAAATTGCCAAAAACAAAAGTGACAAAGTAGTCTGGAGTAGCTCTGTTTCTAATTTCGTCAAATAAGTATCAGCATCTTAGGGACAGTAAATAATTTTTCCGTCTGGTCCTAGAGGGGGATAAGGATTCCCCTGTTCGCGGTACAAAGCAGCTATTTCTGGGTAGCACCATTCAAAGAGAAGGCGAGTATAGGTTTGGCGATCGAGGCGCACTTGGTTGTAAAAACCTGCCTTTAACCGCTGTCGCTGAGCTTCAAACAAGATTACTGCTGCTGCTACTGAAACATTAAGAGACTGAACCATTCCCAACATCGGAATAATGAGATGACCGTCAACTAAAGCAGCAGCTTCTGGGCTGACCCCCCATCTTTCCGCACCCAGTAAAATTGCTGTTGGCTGAGTATAGTCTAATTTACAGTAATCGATCGAATTATCGCTGAGGTGAGCGGCATAAACCTTAAATCCCTGATGCTGAAGGTGACTAATAGCGGTTTCGATCTTAGGATGAGTCTGGAGGCGAACCCATTTCTGACTTCCTTGAGCAACTTGGTTAAAAGTAGGTAAGGGATCTGCTAGGTTAACTGCGTGTACCTCCAAAACACCAACAGCGTCGCAAGTACGAATAATCGCGGAGAAATTGTGAGGTTTGTGAACGTCCTCAGTCACGACAGTCAAGTCTGGCTGCCGTCTAGCGAGTACCTGTTTGATTTTTTGATATCGTTCTGGGGTCAAATTTCTTGGCTTAAACTATACCATTTTCCTTTTTAGATGCTACACGGGTCTAGAGATTAGCAGCAATTCTCATTTTGAAAGCGTAATCCAAAAGAATACAGCTTGAAAGATAAAAATCAATGGATTTGTTCTCGAAATTTTGGACAGAAGCATCTATCATCCCTGAGCATCTATAAAGCGAGTTTGGGCTTGATTTTTGTTTAAGT
>JBFRWL010000639.1:0-2764 GCA_051439565.1 Prochloraceae cyanobacterium | reverse complement strand
ACAGGATTAAAATTGGTGCAGATGCAGGCTTAGAGAAAACAATTCAAGTATGCCGCCTCTTGGGAATGAAGAGTCCCCTCCAACCCGTAATCTCTTTACCCTTAGGTTCAATGGGGGTAACTCCATTAGAGTTGACAGCAGCTTATGCTACCTTTGCTAGTAATGGTTGGTATTCTGAGCCAACTTTAATTGTTCGGGTTACGGATAGTCAGGGTAATATGTTGCTAGATAATACCCCTAAACCAAGGCTGGTTTTGAATCAGTGGGCAGCTGCTTCACTTACTTCTGTACTGAGAGATGTAATTGAAAAGGGTACGGGAAGAGCTGCTAAGCTCGAACGTCCGGCAGCTGGCAAAACAGGGACAACTTCTGACGAGCGAGATGTCTGGTTTGTTGGCTACGTGCCCCAGCTAGCAACATCAGTTTGGATTGGTAATGATGATTATAGACCTCTAGGAGAAGGTATTACTGGAGGTGGATATGCCGCTCCTATTTGGCGGGATTTTATGAGTCAAGCGCTGGAAAATGAGCCGGTTAAATACTTTCCGGATCCTTCTAAGTTAACTCCTCCTCCTCAAGTTAAAGATGAGGATAAGGATAAGGATTCCGTAGACGAACGAGTTTATTAGAATCCTTGATTAGCGCTAATTTTGGACCAAATACTGGGATTAGTGAGAGTCTTTAAGATTGCTTTTCCAGTTCAGCCTTCATTCTTTCTAGGGTGGCTTGCATTTGCTGGAACATTTGTTCCGGCGTGATGCCAAACTGACCTAGTTGAGTTTTGAGCTGTTGTACGGTCATTTGAGCCATAAAGTCTTCTGAAAGCTCAAAGCGCTTCATGAAGATTTGATAGCGCTCCATCAGTTCTTCCATGCGCTCGATAAAAATTTTTTTGCCTTCACGGTCAAATTTTCCGTACTCATTCCCCAGTTGCATGAGGGACTGGTAATCTTCAAATAATTTTTTTGCTTCTTGCTGAACTACTTCCGAATCAAAAAATCCCATTTTTTTATTTTTTTAATTGGGTAACTGATTTATCTACAAATATCGATCTATTCTTTTTATTGTAAGGTAGTAAAAAGACGCCAGAAAATACGGTTTTCCGTATTGGTAAGCTTAGTTAAACAAGACGAGCGGGCAAATAAAGCCAACTCTGAGTGCGAAAAAGGGGTTAAAGTTATTTAGATAATCATTTGCTCGATTTTGATAATTGCTAACTTGATGCCAGTGTTAGGAAATTTATTGAGTAAGCCAAGAAGTCGAATAACTGCAGTAATTTTGGCTCTGCTGGGGACAGTAACGCCGATCGCCGGACTGCATAAATTTTACTTGGGACAGCCTCTTTGGGGTTCGCTCTATATACTGTTATTATTTTCTGTACCCGAGATTACTCATATTGCTTGTGCTATAGAAGCAGTTTGGTATTTACTCCAGGATCGGGAGCAGTTTAATCTTCGCTTTAATTCTCCTGGCAACGATGAAACCTCACCAAGCTCACTGCTTTCAGGGATAACAGAGTCTAATCCGGTGGGAGCGATCGGCGATCGAGTTGAAGAAATCTCTTCTGCACTGCGGCGACTAGACCAATTGCGCTTGGATGGGTTAATGTCTGAGTATGAATTTGAGCAAAAGCGTCGTCAACTGCTCGATCGAATTAATTAAGATTGATGAGAAAATTTAACTGGTTATCGTCATCCAGAGAACTGGCGAAGAGGCTCCTTCCTCAACAAGAGATAATTAGAGCCAGAATAATCAACGATCCTTACTATCGATTCCAGTCGATGGCAGAAATTGCCGTGGCGGCTGAGTTAGGCATTAAGATTGATGTCAATTTAGCTAGCGTTGATGACTGGTTGAGATTGCCAGGAATTTCTATCCATCAGGCGCGATCGCTAGTAGAATTAGCAGGTGCGGGGATTCAGTTTCTCTGTCTAGAAGATATTGCTGCAGCGATCGGCGTATCCCTCGCCCGTCTCAAGCCTTTAGAACCAATCTTAGAATTTTCTTACTACGACCCTGACAGCGCTTCCCATCCTCACCGGGTCAATCCCAATTTTGCTTCATTAGAACAACTAGCACAAATTCCTTTTCTAGATGACTCTCTTGCTCAAAGGATAGTAGAAAATCGCCAAACAGAAGGCGCTTATACCAATTTAGCCTCTCTTCAACGCCGTCTTGCTCTCAGCAGTCAGCTAACTTATCAGTTAATGCACTATTTGCAGTTTAATAAGTAGGATTGGCTGAATAAACTAAAAGCTTGATAAATCATTTTTTAGGAAACCTTAAGTAAGTTTTCCCGATCGCTACAGATAGGCAAGAGCCAAATTTTTCCTTAAATTGCCGAGATTATTTGCTCGTCTAGAGAAAAGTCTACCTTAGTTTGGTGACGACCAGAAGCTAAATAATCGTTTTGGAAAGAATCTTTTAACCCAGAAAGCAAGTCATATTCGGGTTTCCAGTTTAACTGATTCATAGCTTTGTGTACGTCAGCAAAGAAATGCTGCAGCCGTAGAGGAAAAGCTTTGCGTTTGCCAAAATCAAATTGTTTGGGATCGTAATGTACTAATTCTAGATCGTCGCTCGATTTACCTGCTGCGCGAGCACAAGTCCTGGCTAAACCATCAAAAGTAACATAGCGATCACCCGAAATATTATAAATCTGCCCGATCGCCTGCTCGTTTCCCAACACCGCCGCCATTGCTTTAGCTAGGTCTCCTACGTGTCCTAATTGAGTAATATGCAAACCATTTCCGGGAATAGGAAG
>JBFRWL010000638.1:0-5001 GCA_051439565.1 Prochloraceae cyanobacterium | reverse complement strand
GGAACAGGGAACAGGGAACAGGGAACAGTGGTAACAAATAAAAAAAATTCAAATTCAGAGATTAATGACTTTAAAGACTTAAGAATTTGGAAAAAAGGTATAGATATAGCCGAAAAATGCTATTTTTAAACTAAGCTTTTTCCTAAAGATGAGTTGTACGGGATGGTTCAACAAATCAGGAAATCTGCTGCATCAATTCCAGCTAATATCGCCGAAGGATACGGAAGGCGTTCAACTGCGGAGTATATTAGATTTCTCAACATAGCGCAGGGTTCAATTAATGAACTAGAAACTCATCTTATTTTGTCTCATCGAGTAGGTTTATGCGAGAAAAACGAGATAGAATTAATTATTTCTTGGCTACAAGAAGAAAGTCGAATGATTATTTCTCTTATTAAAAAGCTAGAGAAATAAACACTGTTCCCTGTTCCCCGTTCCCCGTTCCCTATTTTCAGCCATTAATTTAACATGACAAGTACGGAAGAGCCGAAATAACCAAGAATAAAAGTTTAATTAAAGAGAACACACTAGAGGACTTGACACACATTCAAGCATAAAATAATGAAAGTTTTTCACCACGCCCTCTGAATTGATCGAGTGAGTCAATAATTAGCCAGCTCAGCAGTTTGTTGCTGCAGTTTAGTAAGTTGTCATCTTATGATTCAGGAATATTTTGGCATTGAGTTATCCCAGACCGTGAACCTAGCAGTACCATTGACGGACGTAAAAATGGTGACTCGTCTAGAGCCAGAAATGATTTGTTCGATTCCGGGAGTAGCGCCCTATTGGCTGGGGGTAATTAATCAACAAGGGTCTTTGCTTTGGGTGTTAGATGGAGAGCGGTTTTTTGCCTTAGATGGCGCTGGCGAGCGCCAAGAACAAAAATTAACGGCCCTGATTTTGACTTGCAGTCTTGAGGAAACTCAGCGGCGCATTGCCTTAGTTATCAAAGCATTAGAAGGGGTGGTGAATTTAGATAATACTGATGCTGGGCTGCCTTTACCTCGGGTGATGTCACCTCAATTCGGATACTTATTTACCACTACACACAGAGGCGACGGTCAATCAGTTTGGCTTTTGGATGTGGAAGCATTTTTCCAATTGCTTGACTCCCAATCTCAGGAACTAGTTACTTTCAATTGATGTTAACCAATGAGGTTTTAATCATATGGCCTATAGAAACTCCGGCTTACTCTTATCTGAGATGGGAGAAAACCGCAACGGTTATAGTTCTACTGTAGGAACAAATCTACAGGATTGTCTGGGCAAAATTCTCTTGGCTCATAGCTGTGAAAGGTCTGGACAGCTCGATAAGGCGATCGCCCTTTATCGAGAGGTAGTGGAATTAGATGGAGAGGGGACCTACAAAGCAATAGCCCAAAAAGCCCTGGAAACCCTAGAAGGTTCTGAAGCCCCAATTTACACGACTTCAGCCGAACTAGAAACTGCTTTGTTAACCTCCCGTGCGGCTAAACCCAGAGTACCGTGGCATCGGCGCTGGCGGCAATGGTTTTACAACCTGCCAATTCGCAACAAACAACTGCTGGGTCTGTTTACTTCCGAGGTTATTTCCGTAGTTGGTTTAGTAGGGATTGGTTCCTACCTAATTATTGTCGGCGGTCGCACTCAGTTGCTCAACCAAGCCGAGTCAGAATTGACCGTAGCCAAAATTAACTACAACATTAAAATTGACCAGATGGGATTTGGTTTTCGCGGTCAATCGGATAATGCAGCAGTAATCGCTGCAGCGATTACTCACGCTGAAGGTGAGGTATTAGACCCCGAACTGCACAACCAAGTCAAGCACATTCTGGAGAATGAAATCTTAGCCCGTAAGATTGAGTATGCCACCTTAGTGGGCAAAGACCGACGCATTATTGTCAGTGCTAATGCCGAGCGACAAGGAGAAATCTTTGACCCCAATGGTTTGGTGACTAAGGTCCTGAACAATCCCCAGCAAATTAAGACTAGCCAAATCGTATCTAGGTCAGAACTTGAGCAAGAAAAGCCTCCTCTCCCCTTAAATTTTGCTAGTGAAGATGCCTTGATTCGCTACACGCTCACGCCAGTGAAAGAGCCCGAGACTCACTCAGTATTAGGAGTGCTGGTATCGGGAGATGTTGTCAACCAAAAACTGCCCATTGTGGAAAAGACTCTCGAAGCTTTTCACGGAGGGTATCCCGCCGTTTATTACTACCGTCCAGAGAGCAAAAGCTTTGCTCTGGCTACATCCCTCGAAGAAGGAGGAATGGATAAATTAGGGGGAGCACAGCCTCAGCTCAAGCTCCCCGATACACAGCTGTTGGCAGCAGCGGTGGCTCAACCAGGAAAGCCAGTTAGCATGCGTTTAAATCTGCAAGGTGAATCCTGCAGCTTTATCCCCTTACCTTGGTCGCCCAAGTGCTATACCATGGCAGCTAAAGCCTTCCTCGATGTGGGCGGCAAGCCAGTAGCTCTGTTAGTGCGAGGCACGCCAGAAAATAATTTAAATATGCTATTGCAAAGTAGCTTGAAGCAACAGGGATTTGTTGCTTTGATTGCTTTATTAGCTGACGTAGTTCTGGCGGTGTTCTTGGGACGGGCGATCGTCAGACCAATCAAAAAACTGCAGCAAGTAACCCAGGATTTTACTAACGGCAATCGTCAGGTGCGGGGGCGAGTGATCGCGACTGATGAAATCGGAGAATTAACCGTCACCTTCAATCAGATGGCAGACAGTATTGTGGCTTCAGAAGCGGAATTAGCCCAACAGAGCCGCCAGCAAGAAGCGGAAGCCCAAAAACAGCTTCAGGAGAAAGAAAGCTTACAGCAAGAGGTGATGAAGCTACTGTTGGAAATCGAGGGAGCTCAGAAGGGAGATTTGACTGTCAGAGGTGAAGTGACCAGTGGCGTAGTCGGTTCTATTGCTGATGCTTTTAACACCACGATTAATCAACTCAGTCAACTGCTGTTGCAAGTGCAAACCGTCTCCGATGAGGTTAACGCCAAGTCTCAAAGTGGAGAAAATTCCGTCCGTGATTTGTCCGCCGCGGCCTTAACTCAAGCTAGTGAAATTGAGGAAGCGCTGCAAGCTGTAGCCGAAATCGATGCCTCAATTCAAGGGGTGGCCAATTCTGCCCAAGAAGCAGCTAGGATTGCCCATCAGGCGCTCGAGGAAGCGGAACAAGGCGATACCACTATGGATCGCACGGTAGAGAGTATTGAAAACATTCGGGCGACAGTGGCGAGCAATGTGAAGAAAGTTAAGCAATTAGCAGAATCTTCTCAGGAAATTTCGCAAATAGTTGCCATTATTTCTAGTATTTCCGAAAAAACTAACCTACTCGCCTTTAATGCTTCCATTGAAGCCACGCGAGCTGGGGAACACGGTCAAGGATTTCGCATCGTTGCCGAGGAAGTACGCCGCCTGGCCGCTCGAGTCACCCAAGCCGCTCAAGATATCCAGCAACTAGTTGGTCGGATTCAAAACGACACGGCGACAGTTTTACAAGCGATGGAAAATAGCACCACTGAAGTAGTAACTGGAACTCAGTTGGTTCGTCAAACCAAGCAGACCTTGCAAAATTTAGCCACTACCAGTCAAGAAATCGATCGCTATCTCGAATCTATCTCTACCAGTACTGCCGCTCAAGCTAATGCTTCCCAACAGGTGAACCAAAAGATCGAAGGAGTGGCGACGATCGCCAAAGACACCTCCAGCGAAGCCCAAGAGGTAGTTGAATCCCTCCAAGAATTGGTAGAAGAGTCTGAAGATCTCCAGTCATCCATTTCCCAGTTCCGCTTGCAATCCTAAGTTATCGATGAATTTTAAGTTAAACCAGACATTTGTAGCAGAAATCACCCAAGAAGCTCGGAGCTAGTGCTTATCTATGCAAACCCGTTCATCCCCAGGTATTGCTAACCACCATTGAAACCATACTAGATGGATAAAACGAAGCCTATTAATACCAATTTCGGAAAAACTCACTACAGATCGTTATTTAATCTCCCCAGTGACCAAACTAAACGGTTTAGTTTGGTCACTGGGGGCTATGCCGATACGCAAGCGCATCTGCATCCTATCCTGATGAAATTCATATTATTCAGCTAGATAACGTCCGATAAAATCGAGACAAAACCAGGTTGATTATGTTTTAAGCTTGGCTCAAGTGGTTTATTAAGATCTATTCACCTACTTGAATATCTCATATTTTATTAGCTTTAATCAAGCCATTGTTGACTTTTTTAAATTTCAAGAAAATTAGAAATAAATCTCACTATATTTTCTGAACTTCTTCTCGACAAAGATCCAGATTAATCCGGGTCGATAAGCTTTAAATATTAGCCTTTTATCACCTGAATATTTTCTCTTGTCCGCTATTTTTTTAGAATCTACGATTTGGAATAATCGAAAAATCTAGGTATTTTTCCCAATAACAAGTGACGCTCGGGTTACCAACTAACAAATTCTTGAATTAGGTTGAGAAGTGGGAAACTTGCCCAGTTGATTGGCAAGATATCCAAGTTTTCTTTATTTCCACTTTTCTTGAACTTTAAGAAACCGAAATATAGGTTGATTAAAGTCAAGCAAATATGCGATATTAAAGATGAAATAAAACCCTATTTCTTAGCCAAATAGTCAGCTTTTAAGCCTAGTTATATGCTTGTTGCTTCCTTGTCATCAAACCTTTTAGGGGTATTTTACTACCAGCGATCGTATTTTTTCCTCGGTCACTTACTAGTAGTCAAACTTAATTCAATAACTTCTTAGTTGGTAACCGAATTGTGTAATTGCCCAATATGCATTGCTGGGACGATACGATTTCCTCAATATAGTGGAAGGACCAGATAACGAGACAATTGCCCGAGTGGCTGCAGAGTTGTCATCTCGCGGCGGGGTCAAGGTGATGACGATGGCTGCTATCCCCATTGATGATTTCATTGAAAGGTTCGAGTGAAAATAAGGGTCGAATAGAGATAATTCCTCTGCTCTAGGGTTTAGACTCACGATTTGTTCAGGAA
>JBFRWL010000637.1:0-14077 GCA_051439565.1 Prochloraceae cyanobacterium | reverse complement strand
TTGCTGGAGTGGTTGGGAATGCGTTTCTTTTAGAAAAGAAAGTTCTTGTTTCCAGGCAACTAACTCTTTGGCAAGTTTGGTGTAGGAAAGAAGCTTCTCTTTCTTTTCGAGAAGTTCTTTTTGAAGTCCAAGCGCCTTATTCCAAACCACGCGACAACACCCGACAAATTGAGCAAAAAGGATGCGTTCTCGAACTCCTGGTTTTAATTCAAACTTGTAAGCGCGGCGTATTTCCATCTTGCTATTCTACAATATTTCCCGATCACCTACAACCTTGTCGGTGAAGTCATTGTGATTTAAAAAGACCAGGTGGTCTCGCCTTTCATCCCCTCCCATTTCTTGATGGAAGGGGTATTCCCGGCGAGGCATGATAAGTTTAAGGATACGCAAAGCGCATTTGTTATTGGTCAAAATTCATCCGCACACCGGATTCTTTTGATATTAAGTTAAAGTTTAGGGCAGGTATAGGGAAGCCGAGCATTTCCTCCTCCAGTTCCCGAACCAGAGAGGCAACTATCTCTTTGTAAGAACCAGTTTGTTGAAAAGCTCGGCGCTGGCGAAAATAACTAGGTTTTTTTTCCAGGCGTTCTCGTACCAGTTGCAAATACTTGGTTTCCCCAAGCTGAGCGGCAGTTGTTGCCAGCGCGTCCAGTATATCCACCATAATTTTTTTAATTGGTCTGCCGTTCCCTCGATCGTCTTCTATATAGTTAGCATCTAAACCTAGATGAGAAGCATCGAAGTAGTTCTCCTTGGCAAACCACCAGCGATGGGGGCTTAAAATAAAGCCTGTTTCTTGACCCGCACGGTAACGCTGGAGGTACACCACTAGAGTGTGGATAAAAGCAGCTAACATGAGTGCTTCTTTCAGGGTGGGTTGAGCATCCATCACCCTGACTTCAAGGGTTCCCAGATAGGGTTGGAGACGCAAATCCCAGTGCAGATCCCGGATAATATCAACAATCCTGGCACGTTTGGCGCTGTCAAAGAAATCAGCAAAATCCTTCCAACTCTTGAAAGTGGGGGGAATGCCATAGCTTTGCCTGGTTGCTAGGAGTCGCTGGCGAAAAGAGACATAGCCAGTATCGTAACCCAACCAGAAGGGCGAACTAGCAGACACAGCCAACAGTACTGGCAGGTAAGGCTTAATCATCCCCGCGATCGCCACAGCTTCGTCTCCTGAAGGCATGCCGACGTGGACATGTTGGGCAAAAGTAGTCCAATAAGATAAATAGCCCGCTCTCTTGTACTGTAGCAAATGTCTTTCGATCGGAGTCTTGGTGATCCAGCGTTGAGAGAAAGGATGAGTACCAGCTCCACACAGCGTCATTCCCAACTCTTTACATCTCTTTTGCAAGGTGGCGCAGACCGAGAAAATATTTGCCTCCAACTCCCTGATATTCGAGCAAACCTTGGAGTTGATCTCCACCGTAGCTTGATTATACTCTGGCTTGATCCGAGGATACCGGGGATAGCAGCGCAAAAGAGGTAAAATTCCATCCACCAAGTCTAGGGTTTGCGGGTCGAGCAGTTGAAGCTCTATTTCCATCCCTAAAGAGGAGTTAGGGGAACCCTTGAATTGCATTGTCACTCACCCCCTGTTTGCATATTCGCCGATCGCCTCTCTAACTACTCGATCGAAGAAGGCAGCGCCAACCTTCATCGCCTCTTCCTCAAAATCAAAGGAAGGGCTGTGAAGCGGGATGTTTTCGCACCCATCCCGACAAGCGCCAAACCGGACATAGCAACCTGGAACCTCTAACAAGTAGTAAGAAAAATCCTCTGCTCCCATGCTGGGTTGCTCCATAACTGCCAATCCCGATTCGCCCAACACCTCTAGCACTGCTCGCCGGGCAATTTCAGCTTCCCTCTGGCTATTGACCACAGGTGGATATCCTTCTCGGATCTCGACCTCGATGCTAGCATTGTGCAGGTCGCCGAGAGCTTTAGCCATCCGCTGCAGTCCTTCGACAATGTGAGTTCTGACTACTGAATTAGTCGTCCTGATCGTCCCGTGCAGAGTAGCTTCCTCGGCAATGACATTGCCAGCACTGCCTGCTTCTACCTTGCCGATCGTAATTACCGAAGGATGAGCTGGATTGATTTCTCTGGAAACTAAGGTCTGAACTGCCATAATCAGCAATCCAGTTACCACCACTGCATCTACTGCTTCGTGTGGTCTTGCCCCATGTCCGCCTCTTCCCTTCACCCTGATAGTAAAGCCATCGGAATGGGCAGTAATGGTGCCGCTAGCTACCATAATCTCCCCTACCTTGTAGTGACGGGTGACGTGAGCCCCAAAAATGGCACTTACTCCTTCCAAAGCACCGGCAGAAATCATCACTCTGGCACCGCCTCCTCGCTCTTCAGCGGGCTGAAAGATTAAAACTACAGTTCCAGGGGGCGGGTCAGCCTTGAGCAAAGCTGCAGCTCCCAGAACCATAGCCATGTGACCGTCATGACCGCAGGCGTGCATCTTGCCTGGATTTTGGGAAGCAAAAGGAAGCCCCGTGTTTTCATTACCGGGGAGGGCATCCATATCTGCCCTCAGCGCCACGATCGGCGCATCTTTATTTCTTCCCTCGATCTTGCCGATAACCCCACCACCGATACCGCCGTACTTGAAGGGTATATTCAGCCGCTGCAATTCATCCATAATTGTTGCTGCTGTCTTCTCTTCTTCAAAGGCAAGTTCGGGGTAGCGGTGGAAGGTTCGTCTCAATTCGACCATCCTGGGAAAAACTGCTGTAGATTTGAGAGTGCTTTTCATTTTCTCTTCCTCCTAAAGACACCCAATTTATTGGGGGAGGAAAGCAGGACAGAGTGTACCACTTTCCTGTTGATAATTTGGCAAAAAAATTAGCTTAAAATTTTACTTATACCAATTTCGTTTAAGATTGCTATCCTTCGCTTAGGAAAGGGAACAGCTCATTGGGCAACAGGCAACAGATTCTCCAGAATTGATGTGTAGCAGTATTTTTTGAAATTAGTATTAGTAAGGGCTTGAAAGTATCAGATATAATTTTGGCCTAAAAAACGAAACCCACATTACTTCGTGCGCTCGGTAGCTTGAACGACTTATACTTTTACTCCTCTACTTATATTTTCCTCTTAGAATGGGAAAATTGGATTAATTTGTTAGGTAAAGTAACTCAGTGACCAGTTCTTTCGGGGCAAGGCAGAAGTCTCTGAGGCAGAGAGAGAAGGGAAAAGCAGCCCCGACACTCGGTTTCAAGCCCCTGCCTTTAGGCAGGAAAAACACATTTATCTGAGATAAGTACTACTTTGTCAAGACTGATTAGACGGTATGGTAAAGAAAGATTTACTGTAATTTTTCGATTGCGCGATCGTGACTAACATCAATATCACAGATAACCCGCTACTCAGAGGGAAAGGATTGCCACCTTTTGACCAAATTAAGCCAGAACAAGTAGTTAGTGGTATCACCCAGCTTTTACAGGAATTAGAAACAGAATTGACCCACTTAGAAGCTAACGTTACCCCTACTTGGAGTGGTTTAGTCGAACCTCTCACCGAGATCGAAGAACGTTTAAGCTGGAGTTGGGGTATTGTCGGGCATTTAATGGGCGTTAAAAATAGCCCCGAATTGCGACAAGCTTACGAAACAGCACAGCCACAAGTAGTTCAATTTGTCAATCAACTCTCTCAAAGTAAACCACTCTATCAAGCTTTTAAAGCACTTAGACAAGGAGAGAAATGGACAACCCTAGAACCAGCCCAAAAAAGGATAGTTGAAGCAGCGATCCGAGATGCCGAACTATCTGGGGTAGGATTAGAAGGAGAAAAACGGGAACGCTTCAATCAAATTCAACTAAAACTCGCCGAACTGGCTACCAAATTTTCTAACAACCTTCTCGATGCCACTAAAGCTTTTAAACTCAAGCTAACTAGCCAAGAAGAGGTAGCTGGTTTGCCCCCTAGTTCCCTTAGCTTAGCAGCCCAAACAGCCCGCACTGAGGGTGAAGAGAATGCTAGCCCAGAAAATGGACCCTGGGTAATTACTCTCGATTATCCTAGCTATATTCCTTTTATGAAATATGCTGCTAACAGGGAATTGCGGGAGAAACTTTACAAAGCCTTTATTACCCGCGCTGCTAGCGGCGAGTTAGATAACAATCCTTTAATCGATCGCATCTTAGAATTGCGCCAGGAACAAGCTCAATTGTTAGGTTATGGTAGCTATTCTCAAGTAAGTCTAGCGAGAAAAATGGCTCCCGATGTAGTAGCCGTAGAAAAACTGCTCGAAGAGTTACGCAGCGTGAGTTACGATGCTGCTGTGAAGGAGTTAGAAGAGTTAAAAGCCTTTGCTAAAACTGAGGATTTAAAACACTGGGACATCAGCTTTTGGACGGAAAAACAAAAAGAAGCTAAGTTTGCTTTTAATGCAGAAGAATTGCGCCCCTATTTCCCCTTACCTCAAGTCTTAGAAGGATTATTTGGTTTAGCAAAGCGCATCTTTGGCGTGACAATTACTGCTGCTGACGGCCAAGCCCCAGTATGGCAAGAAGATGTCCGTTATTTTCAAATTACTGACGAAACAGGAGAAGTAATCGCCCACTTCTATCTCGATCCCTACAGCCGTCCAGGAGAAAAGCGCGGCGGTGCCTGGATGAATGATTGTCTCAACCGAGGTAAAATTAGGGAAAATGGTAAAGTAACAACTCGTTTGCCTGTAGCCTACTTAGTTTGCAATCAAACGCCGCCAGTAGATGGCAAACCCAGTTTAATGACCTTTGAAGAAGTGGAAACCCTGTTCCACGAATTCGGTCACGGCTTGCAACATATGCTGACCAAAGTAGATTATCCTGGAGCGGCTGGGATTAATAATGTGGAATGGGATGCAGTAGAATTACCCAGTCAGTTTATGGAAAACTGGTGCTACGATCGCACTACCTTATTGGGAATGGCGAAGCACTACGAAACTGCAGAAGCTTTGCCAGAACATTACTACCAAAAATTACTCGCTGCTCGCAATTATATGAGCGGTTCGTTAATGTTGCGACAGTTGCACTTTAGTTTCCTGGATCTGGAATTACATCACCGCTATCAACCGGGAGGCGAAGAAACACCGAAACAAGTACGCGATCGCATCGCTGAAACTACTACCGTTATTTCTCCTCTACCGGAAGATTCTTTCTTGTGTGGCTTCGGACACATTTTTGCTGGCGGTTACGCGGCAGGTTATTACAGTTACAAATGGGCAGAAGTTTTAAGTGCTGATGCTTTTGCTGCTTTTGAGGAAGCAGGCTTAGAAAATGAAGAGGCGATCGCTTCTGTAGGTAAGCGCTTTCGCGATACAGTATTAGCCTTGGGAGGAAGTGTACACCCAATGGAAGTTTTTCAAGCTTTTCGAGGAAGAGAACCCCAAACCGAACCCTTGTTGAGACATAGTGGGTTGTTAAGTGCTGCTTAATCTCTGTCTCTAATCCCTTCTCCTCAGTGAGAGGGGGAGTGTGGGAAGTTTGGGGAGTGTGTGTGAGAGGGAGACAAGGGAGAGGAGGTGAAAGATTTGTCGCCATAATTTTCAGAATTGGTATTACACTAAAACAGCGTATTATCAAAATGGAGTTGGCAAGGAAGGAGAGTTACTTTGAAGCAGCTATTAACGATGGTCTTGACTATTCTGATTGCGCTGACGCTTTTTGGTAATGCCTCTGTTTTAGCAGCAGATACGAGCAACGCAGCTAAAATCTTTAGCGTTCAGTGTGCTGGTTGTCATCCTAACGGTGGTAATATTATCAGACGCGGTAAGAATCTCAGACAAAGAGCGCTACGCAGAAATGGTCTGGACTCAATAGAAGCGATCGCCTCTTTAGTTGCCAATGGTAAAAATAATATGTCCGCCTTTAACGATCGCTTGAGCAAGCAAGAAATAGAAGATGTCGCCGCTTATGTACTCGAACAAGCTCAAAAAGGCTGGCGTTAGCTTAGTAGTCTGTCAATTTTGAAATGATGGATTGAGAGAGGACAAGGGAGACAAGGGGGATAAAATTACTTCTCCATCCTCCCCACACTTCCTTGTCCTCTCCTTTCAAAGTGGCTGATGCGCAGGTACACCTACTGGACGGGGAAATTGATTCGGTGTGGGTGAGTGCTTGCGTAGGTAAACGCAGTTACGAATACTCTGACTTAAAGGAGTAGTTAGCTCTTTAACCAACTCAATCTTACCGCCTAACTGATTTACTACCGGCTTTAAAGTCAACCCGTCTGACGCGCTCCAATGACCGCGATAAAGTATAGCTAAACCGCCAATTTTTAATAAGGGTAAAGCATATTCAGCACAAACTGAAGGACTACCAACTGCTCTAACTAAGGCAAGATCGTAAGCTTCTCGATGAAACCTGTGTCGTCCAATTTCTTCTGCTCTCCCGATTAAAGTTTTAACATTTTCTCTTGCCAAATCAGTAAGCAAACCTTCGAGGAAAGCAATTTTTTTGCGAGTAGAATCAAGCAGGATTACAGTCCAATTAGGAGCAGCGATCGCCACCGGAATTCCTGGAAATCCTGCACCCGTACCAATATCGATCGCCTTCAAAGGTTTATCTTTTTCTCCTTGCTCTGCTAAATATGCTATCCCTGCTATTGAATCCCAGAGGTGTTTTTCCCAAAAATCTTCCGCTGCAGTAATTCGGGTGAGATTAACCTGACGGTTTCCTAACAAAATCCTTTCGTACAGTTGTTGAAATTGCTGCTGTTGTTGCTCGTCTGGTTTCCATCCCAAAGTTTTCTGCCAAATTTCAGCTAGATTAGGCAGCAATTGCCTTTCTCTCTCATCCATCTACTGTCCCCTAACTTGCTACACCTAAGTGGGTAGGCAAAAATAAATATAAAACAAAAATGAGGAGTTAGCTGTCAGCTGTTTGTTAATTGTTGATTGTTAATTGTTGATTGCTCATTGCTCATCGCTGTTTGTTATTGTCTCCCCACACTTTCCACACTTCCCACACTCCCCACACTCCCCACACTTCCCCTCTCCCTCTCTCAACCATTTTCTAATTAATTGACCAACCTACTTATCAAGCAACCGAACCTACCTCATTATCATCTGCTAAGAGCTCGATCGGATCCACAGATTTGAGTATACCCTCGTCGATTGTCCAACAGCGATCGGCAATTTTTAACAACTCACCTGCATCGTGAGTTACTATCAGCAGCGTCCAATGAGTTTTCAGTTTGGCTAACAACTTAGCTAATTGGCGACGCATAGACCAATCTAGTCCCGCAGTAGGTTCGTCTAAGAGCAACAAATTTGGTTGGCGAATTAATTGTACTGCTAGAGCAAGCCGACGCTGCTGACCGCCACTAAGATCGTAGGGAGAGGTAGTTAAAGGCATATCTTTTAATCCTACTTCCTTGAGAGCTTGCTTGACTCGCTCTAAACTCAACTCGGGATGACCCAAACGTAATTCTTCTAAAATTGAGCCACCGCAGAAATGCCTTTCTGGAAACTGAAAAACTATTCCCCCTAAATGTTGCAAGTGTAGCGGCGTAAGTTCTTGGTCGCGCCAGAAAATTCCTCCACCTGTTTTTTGCGCTAGTCCCGCTAAGATTTCTAAAAGCGTGGTTTTTCCCGAACCTGAAGGTCCGATTATCAGTCCTAGTTCTTGTGGTGCTAATTCTAAGTTAATTGCTTTCAGGATAGGTTTAGGGGTAGCAGGAGGATGATAAATTAAATTTTTCAGATAGAGCATTGATTCGCCAGGTAGGAATAAACTGAACTATTAATTAGGTTAATCTATCTGAATTATTTATAACCCAATTTAACTCTAGAGCAACGAATAAGTATAAAAACTTACTTTGGTAAGATTGAGAATTCAGAGATTAAATTTTAGATTATCTATACATTTTTGGAAGAAAAAATTATGGTTCGACTAAGTGCAAGCCAGCTAATTACTCTGAACTGCTCCTTTGCTATCACATTTGTTATTAGTTTTTGGAACAATCCGACCTTAGCAGGAGATCCTTTTCGAGCTAGTCAGATTCGTAACATAGGCGATAAGACAGAATCAGCTTTTGACGAACTTTTTGTCAAGGGCAATTACAAACAAGCCAAGCAAGAGCTGATTGCAGCAGAATCACTCGAACCAAATGAACCCCTTGCTCAAGCTATGCGGGCATCGTTAGCCTACACTGAGAAAGATTGGGAAACTCTTAAAATTTACGCTATCAAGACATTACAAACAGCAGAAATTTTAAAAGCTAGAGATCCAATGCGAGGCAATCTTTATTTAGCAGTGGGTCATTTTTTAGAAGGAACTTATAACTTTCAAACACAAGGACCGGTAGCAGCTCTGGCTAAACTGAAGACGGTTTTATACCATTTTTATGAAGCACAAAATTATGACTCTAAAGATC
Organism: Prochloraceae cyanobacterium; assembly: GCA_051439565.1. Lineage (GTDB taxonomy): Bacteria > Cyanobacteriota > Cyanobacteriia > Cyanobacteriales > JBFRWL01 > JBFRWL01. The sequence continues at coordinate 5,701 of JBFRWL010000637.1, read as the reverse complement.
CAGAATTAAATTTAATTAAGGGATACATGGATTTGATGCTAGCGGTAAATCTTCCCTTTGCTAGTCCCGACCAAGCAATTCAACGTTTTGAAGCTTTTGCTGCTCCTAATTATTTGGTCGATCGGGGCATTGCTCTTGCCTATCGAGATTTAGATAAATACGATCGAGCTTTAGAATTCGCTGATAAGGCATTAAAACAGACTCCTGAAAATCCAGAAATACACTATCTTAAAGGTCAAATTCTAAGAGCTAAAGGTAGAGAAGAAAACAATCTAACTATGCTCAGACAAGCACTGGGACACTTTCAGCAAGCTTTAGAAAAAGCAGAACAATTACCTGAATCTATCCTCAAACCAATACGACGCGATCATAGAAAAACTCTAGAAAAACTACCTGTGGCTAAGAATCCTTAGAACACAATAATGAGTACTGAACTAGGGTGTTGACCTCTTTGGAGAATTCAAAATCCCAAATGCAAAATTTCTCTCTTGTGAATTTTGAAAGTTCTGAGGGTGATGAAACGTATACAAAGACTAGCTTAGCAAGGTTTTAGCCCCGTCAGACCTTTTACTCTTTTTCCTCTAACAGTTTGGCATAGCCCAATTGGAATAACCATCCTAGCTGATGCTGGCTAAGTTCTTCTTGAAGAGCTATCTTAACTGTCTCTGAGGCAAGTTTGCAACTTATTTGTCTACCGAACTTGTGAGTAACTTTCTGAAACTCAGAATCTTCTAAAATTTTTCGAGTCACTAAACTCACAGAACAACCTTCTCGTAGAGCTTTTTGAGCAATTGCTTTAGCTCTTAGCTTATCAAGGGAAGAAGGGAGATAGTCACTAAATTTTGTGCGGACTTTTTGATATCTTTCTAACTCTTGGATTAGCTCGACAATCATGCTACAAAATAGAAAAATAGGGTTTATCTTCCAACTCTATCTAAGGAATGAACTTGAACCCAAAATTCTGAACTCTGAATTCTGAATTTATTTAAGTGGCGGTTTTTTCCCTCTTTAAAGAGAAGATTATCCTAACTGGAACTAAAAAAATAGTACTTCTAGCCCATCTTTACGAAATCTTTAAATAAACCCAACCGAGCCGAAGAGAATTAATCGCTGAATTTACTCCAAAAAGCTAATTTATTCTTGATTATCTGCAATAAACTCAATTAAAATTTCTGTGAAGTGCAGAAATGTAAATGGGACAAGGTTACTGGTTCCGAAAGTGCTGATGCCGAAAGAAAAGCCGATAATCGCCGTAAAATGAAGAAACAAATTTAGAGGTGGTGGTAATTTGGTGAATCTGCTGGGCCTGCTGACGTGCGCCTAAAAATCAAGTTGGAGAATCTAGGACCAAATTCGAACAAAATTATTTCTAATGCTTTTTTTTCGGCTTACGTTTTGATTTTATTCCCGGCGGCGATCGGTGAGAACCAAAATATTTTTCACTACGGTAGCGCAACCACACTCTTAGTACTTGGGGAATTTGCTCTTTTTGTTCTTTAGTTAAACTGTTGTAGAGTTGCAAGGCACGCTCTCGCTCCCGACGACAAGCTCTATTATTGTGAGCATCCCAATAACTCCTAGCTATCCTAATGCGACGGCAAACCTCTTTGACCAATGCCTCTCCCGACAGGGAAATATCCTTTTTAGCCATAATTATTCTCTATATTAGTGTCATTTTACGGCATCTTTAATGAAGAAGAATGATTAGCGAGTATCAGTCTCAAACCCCAGAAGCTAAATTTTTTTTCTTCTTTCTAGATTCCTTATTAGTTAACAACCGCAGAGTTTTGACTGAGATAATATTGGGCATTTCTTGATGACAGTACGAACAATACCAATAAATTTTGTTCTCACGGATATGACGCAACATTGAACTAATTTTATAGATATTTAAGTCAGGCAAATTTCTTTTCTTTTAAGCAGAAGAAATGCATATTTTATTCTAGGAATTCTTGGAAATTTTTTTAAGTAAATCCTCCAATGACTTTCTCAACAACAAAAAGAATTATTGCTCTTTTTCTTAAACTAGACAAGCGATTGGTTACACTTGTTTAAATAAGTTTAATTTAGTCAATATGTCGTGAGTCATTACTTTTGAATTTTGAAGATTTATTCGCTGTTCTTCTGATTCTCACTCACGCCTAGTCAAGATTTCGGTCTTTAGGCTTAATTAAAGTTCAGGGGGCTAGGTCTGGCAATGCCATAGCCCTGAGCGTAATCCACCCCAAGCTCTCGTAACTTCGACAAGGTCGCCTCATTCTCTACGAACTCGGCAATGGTTTGGATGCCCATCGCATGACTAATGCGATTGAAAGACTCGACCATGAGAGAACTAATGGGATCGGCGAGAAGATTTCGAATAAAGCTGCCGTCAATTTTCAAGTAATCGACAGGTAAATTTTTGAGATAAGCAAGAGAACTCATTCCCGTGCCAAAATCATCCAAAGCAAAGCAACAGCCAAGCTCTTTGAGGGATTCAATCAACTGCGCAGCTTGGCTCAAGTTGGCGATCGCCGCCGTTTCAGTGATTTCAAAGCAGATGGTCTGTGGCTCAATGAGGTATCGAGTCAATTGCGACTTTAGAAAATCCACAAACCGCTCGTTGTTAACGCTGGCACCAGAAAGATTGATAGTATATAAGTGCTTGCGCCGACTTTCTCCCCCAGTTAAGTGAGCTTGATAGTAACGTTGGTAGCTGTCGAAGAAGGTGCTAATTACCCATCGGTCAATAGTTGGCATCAGGTTGTAACGCTCAGCGGCGGGGATGAAAGCCATGGGTCGCACTAATTCCCCTTTCTCGTTGACCAAACGTAGCAAGATCTCATAATATTCTTTCCCTGAGTGAGACATAACCGGAACAATCCTTTGAGAGTAAAGGCGAAAAAGATTATCTTCAAGAGCTTGATTAATCTTAGCTATCCAATGTCTTTCGCCCCGCTGTTGTGCTAGCTCGAGATCGTCAGGTTGATAGATATGAATGCAGTTGCGCCCTTTTCGTTTGGCTGCATAGCAAGCCGCATCCGCTGCACCGAGTATGCTGTTTAAATCTTGAGAGTGAGCGTCAATAGCGACTAAACCTATACTGGCACTGATAGTAAAACTGTTGCCACCCCAAGGGAAACGGAAATCTTCAATCAGCTTTCTGAGTTGTTCGGCGAGCAGTAAGACGTTTTCCAGAGAACATTGATAGAGTAAAAGTCCGAATTCGTCACCACCTAAACGAGCCAGGATATCGGCAGAACGAACTCGTTTTTGTAACAGAACGGTCACCTGGCGCAACAGTTCATCTCCCGCTAGATGACCACAAGTATCATTGACGATTTTGAACTGGTCTAAATCGAGATAACAGAGGGTGTGTTGTTGATTTTTTTCTCTGGCGCTGACGAGGGCCTCTACCAGTTTTTGCTCGAATGTCCGTCGATTTACTAATCCGGTCAGGCTATCATGTCTCGCCTGCCACGATAACTCCCGTGTCAGCTTCTGAGATTGAGTAACATTATGAAGGAGCAGCACAGCGATTACCAGCCCTCCCCCTAACACTAACTGAGGAAGTAGGGACTTCTCCTTTTCGAGTAATCTACTTGTGGGCCAGACCTTGATGGTCCAGGTAACGCCATAAAGATTAACTTCTGTTTGCTGCACCCATTGTTTTTCCAACTGATTGTTGAGATGAGAACGGCGGTAAATTTCTTGGTCGCCATCGAACAGGGCCAGCTCGTACCCTGGGGCCACATTATTGTCTAAAAGGGTATCGCACAATGACTGAATGCGGAAAACGCCCAGAATAAAGCCGTCAAAACGGTTAGAGCTAGATCTGGTTAGGGGATGAGAGGGTGAATTGATTGAAGAGTTCTCCTTGTCTGCTTGTCTAGTTGTCTTCTCTGTTTTTAGAAATATGGGTACATAAACTAAAAATCCTTTGCCACCCTGAACTAGTGTAATTGTGCGCGTGAGTGTTATCGTCTGCTTGTCTCTTGCCGCTTCCAGGGCAACTCGTCGTCGCGACTCAAATGCCAGATTAAGGTTTTGAGCCTCTTCATTTCCCGCTAAAGGTAGGAGCCAGCGAACGTGAAACGAAGAGTCTATCCATTCGATTGCCTGAAAACCTGGATAGTCTTGGAGGTGATTTTGAACATCCGCATACCATTGCTCTTGAGGAGTACCCCCCATCTGTTCCCAGCGCTTAGCCATCCGCCTCAGTGACAAGATGCGATTTTCCATTTGCGCGGCGATTTCCTGTTTGACGCTGAGGCTGGCAAAATTAACTTTTCGTCGAAGCTGCCTATTTTCTTGTAAAACTAGTACTTGCCAGAACAACAGCGTTATTATTGAGACAATGACACTAACTAGCGCCCCCAGCCATCGCCAGTGGCAAAACTTTTCTGTTGGCCTAATGTTATCTAGTGTTAACTGAAGCCATAAAGTTCCGTTCTTGTTTTTGGAGTTGAAACTTATCAATTTTTTGACTCAGACAAGTAGTAAAAATGTATTTAACTAGGTGATATTTGGGGGGAAAGTTTCGACACAAATACTAAGAGAAACTGCGTTTTGGACCAGAGACAGTGCTTACTTCAAGGTATTTGATTATTTATTCTATCATGTTTAATTAATACTCTTGACAAACTTAACATTTAACCGCAGATAAAAAGTTATTGAGACTTGAGGAGCTTAATGTTATCAACACCCAGTATGATGGAATCATGGGGTTGACCTATGGTTTGCCACTGAATTTTAAGAGCTTGGCTTAAAGCTTGATTGCGCTCGACCTGATTTCCCCAACCTTCTTGTTTTAAAGAGTCAAATTTGACTAGATGGCGTTGCCAATTAGGACTAGCAGTAAAATCATATCCATAGTCGTCATAATCAACTGTAACTAGTGAATGAATTTTCATCCGGTAGGTTTTCCCATCGCCCTTAGCCCAAAATTCTATGGCGTCATACTTACTTAAGTTTCTGGGTTGCATGTTGTCAGGATTTAAATCCATACCCATACCGATAAAGCCATCGGGAAAGGTAGTAGTGACTTGGCCAGTTATTTGGGCGTATTTACTAGAATTTTTCGGACCCCCTACACTAGGACGAAAAGCGCTATATCCAGTGGGAATAACTTTAGAGTCACCTTCTTGATTTCTATCATCGTAGGTAAACCAGGTTCCCCGAAATTCATTGAAACCATTACCATCTTCTAAGTCATCAATCAAAACTGCTCTGTAATCTTCTGGTACTGATGGTATAGTTGATTTTTGCGGACAAGCAGTTAACAAGAAGGAACTTACCAAGATTATTAACGGAAATCCTTTATTCAAAACCATTTTGTGGATAAACTCTTTGTTTTTGTTAAGCATTGGTCAACTAAAAAATATCTCCCAAATTGAACATTCAAGACATCGCAGCGTTGGGAATTTTTTAGTTAATCTTTTTGGTGGATTAATTGCCTATACATATTCACCTAAAAAACCATGTTTAGATTTAAAATCAAAAGGCAAGAAGCTTTACCTCCTGCACTTTTCTAACTTCCTTCCGTACATAAACTAAACCGATAAGGTCTGCAAAGGGTGGGTATGCCGATACGCAGGCGTATCGTCATAACCACAAATACTCTTGATTACAGATCTTCTAACTTAGTCGAACTCACGTTTACCCACTACCCTTTTTGATGAGAAGTGAGCAAATTGGCAAAGACTTACACACAATCGTGGTG
>JBFRWL010000636.1:0-10861 GCA_051439565.1 Prochloraceae cyanobacterium | reverse complement strand
GCTCCCGAGTAGTTGTCATGCCAAATATCGGCGCACCATTCCCAGACATTTCCGTGCATATCGTACAAACCAAAGGCATTAGGAGGAAAACTGCCTACTGGAGTAGTTTCTCCTCGATATTCTCCTTGGGGTTCGTTGGCATAAGTTGCACTACCTCTATAGTTGGCTAATTTAGTCTCGATCGTTTCGCCGCAATGAAAAGGAGTTGTAGTTCCAGCACGAGCTGCATATTCCCATTCAGCTTCCGAGGGCAGTCTGTAGGAGCGTCCCGTTTCCCTGGATAGTCGGGAGCAGAATTCAACGGCATCATACCAAGAGACGCTTTCTACTGGAAGGTTATCGCCTTGAAAAGAAGATGGCTCTAGATTAAGATGGCGATCGACTTTAGGTAACTCAGCGATCGCTCTCCACAAAGCTTGAGTTACCGGAAATTTACTCATCCAGAAGGGTTGAATTGTTACTTCGTGCTGAGGTCTTTCACAATCAAAACTACCTTCTTCCTCTGTTGGAGAACCCATCAGAAATTTTCCACCTCTTATTGCCACCATATCTAAAGTGACACCATTACCTAAATCTTGTGTGAAGTATTCAGCTTTTTTTGTTTGGAGTTGAATAATATTTCCCCGTTTATCTACACTTAAGACCTCAAACTCGACTATCTTTTCTCCACTCATGAATCAATGTTGATTGGCTGGTTAGATTTTTGACACCGTTTAGGAAAGAGTTTTCATTGCGCGTAAATGCTCATTTGCTTCTTCAAACACCCTCATAGTGTGTTCCACGTCATAGGGACGCTCTTCAAAGGTTTTTGGATCCCACTCACTGCGCGGCATCGCAAAAAAATCTCCGCCATAAACATGAATCGCCCCAGTGAGCCGATCGAGCGGATTCGCGACCGCATGGATAACAGTTTCGCTCAAAGGAATTGCGTCCTTGGTATTAAGCCGCCTGGTGCCGTGCTGGGTCAGACCATCTCCGCTCCGGGAATAGAATATATTATCCTCACTGCCGCCGTAAATTCCAATGACCGCCCACATGCGATGATCGTGAGGATGCAATTTCATCTGGGGACCCCATGCCAAATTAAGAATAGTCAAGTCATCAGCTCTATAGATGGTCTCAACGCCTGCTAATTTCTGTTCTCCTAACGCTAGAATTATTTGCTGGGGATCGGCAACTGCTCTTGCCACTATCTCTAGTATTGCTCCTTGGGTGTCACTCTCTTTGAGCGCAGCTCGGCATTCTTCGATAAACCGCTCTTTTTGAAACATAGATCGTCCTCCTCGCTCAATGGCAAAGACATTTCCAGGAGCCTACTTGTCTAATATAGCAATCGGATTTGATTCGTGAATTGACTGGAAGTATAAATAATTGCAATACACCTCATACCATTAGGTATTTTGTTACTAAGTTATCTGCTTCGCCAAGATAACTCTTTTGATAGTAAGGATTAGGTGGATTAATATCTGTTAGATTCATATAAATAGTACGAGCTCCAGCGTATTCAGCACTTCTGACGAAATTTGAAGCCGGAGATACACTTCCTGAAGTACCAATCGAAATAAATAGATCGCAAGATCTTAGGGCTCGTTTGACAATATGCGCTTTTAGAGATAGAAATTCACCAAAGAGTACAACATCAGGTCTAAGGTAATTGCCGCAAATTGGACAAATAGGAGCAACTTCATGAACAGAAGCATCATTGATAATTGGTTGAAAAGAACAATTTTCTTGAACGCACTTTGTTTTTAACAAATTTCCATGAAGCTCTATTGCATTTACACTACCAGCTTTTTGGTGTAGACCATCTATATTTTGAGTTACTAACAAGAATTGGATGTCCTTATGTAGCTGTTTCTCAAGATTATTGAGGTGAATATGAGCCGCTGTTGGCATGGCTTTACTAATGCTAGGTCTTAGTTGACTCCAAAAAGACCATACTTCATTAGGTGATTCAGAAAAAGATAGTAAACTGGCTTGTTGTGCTTTTGGCTCATTCCACATTCCATTTGCACCACGGAAAGGCTTCAAACCAGCAGTAACAGATATTCCCGCACCTGTTAGAATTACAATGTTCTTGTAGTTAGATAAATATATTTTTTCCATGCGCAAACTGACTGATATATCTGCTCCAAATACTGTTTAGTTAATGCCAAAGCGATTCTCCAAATCGTTCTCAAACCTCGATCGATTTGTGAGAGCAAATTAGCCGGCGATCGCTAACCAAATACTCTTGTCTCTCGTCTCAACTACTGCCTTTCTTTTTTCTTTTCCATTGCACAAAAGGTTCCTTGAAACTGTATTAGCTTATAATTATTGTAAATAAAATCAATTTACTCGTCAACAAAAGAGATTAGTACTCATTTTGAACAATAACCAAAAATAGAAACTGAGCGGGAAAAACGTAACCAATCAAAATATTTTGAAGTGGCTTGCCGACGTAAAAAAAAGTTATCAAGTAATTACGAACTTCGTTCAAAAATGAGAGATCTTGAGTCACAAAAGCCCTTAAAATTAAGCGGGATTTTGACTTAGTTTAAAAAATAATAAGTAGGTGGGCATAAATAAATATAAAACCGAAATGGGGATTTCTCTTCTGTTCCTGACCGTTCCCTGTTTCCTCTCTCAACCATTTTCTAATTAATTTGACCTACCTACTGATGGTATAGCAGTCCTAAATGAGTCGTGAAAAATCAAAACCTAGATAAAATGACTAGAACTATTACCCCTGTTGCCTGTTGCCTTTTAATGCACAATCTAAATAGGACAGGACTCAATAGGACTGCTATATATTGATCCTTATTAACAATTATTACTTATTACTTCTATGAGCGTTTGTAAGACTTGATATTCTTGAGGATTAACTTCCCGATCGAATAAAGCAATACTCGCGGTCTGAGACAAGGCGAGTGCTGCTACATCATCATCTAAATCTTTGACTAAACGGTCGATATTTTGTGGTACTTTTAATGCCGATTTGATTCCCATTAACATTGATTCTTCCAGTCCCAGTAACTTTAGTTTCGGATATACACTCTCCCAATCAACCGAGTTATCTTGATTGCTCATCTGAATTGTATAAGCGAGGATGCGTTGATATTTACTTTGCTGGTGTGGAGGAATTTTGACCAACTCTGGCTCTAATTCTTGTTTGGTGGATTTATTGGTGTTCAGTTTTCGCAAGATAGTTTGCCAGTCTTGATCTGTACTTGCTTCTGGTTGGCTGACTTTTAGTGAAACTTGAATTTTCTCTTCTGCAATCTCGAGATGTGTTACTTTGGCTTCAACTCCTAAAAACCCCAACCATTCAGCTATTATGTTCACGAAAGTTGAGCGTGTAGCTTTACTGTGGGCTAACAATTTTATCTGAGTATTGACCATCGGACGCACGATTGGTAAGAGCATATTTTTACTCCATTAGGTAGCAGTTAATTCTTCAAGAGGTTTGGCTTTTTCCTTTTTCTTATTTTCGAGCACATTCACTTGCTCCGATTCCAACTTAATCACGCCTTATGCAGAAACGCTGGAACCTTTATCTTTGTGAGCGGGAAGACTACCGTTATAAAATCGATCAGAATCGAGATTTTTAGCAGGGGATGAAAATGAAAGCAATAAACTAACAATTTACACATAATATCTTCATAAATAAAGTTTTTTTGCTCATTGTATAATACTCTTGGATGGGCTGGATGAGCAACCAGTTTCAAAGTTGTCTGTGGTGGCATTCTGGCGGGGATAAATGCGAGATAGTCTAGGCTGTTGTTGACCATGAATCTAGTTAAGAGCCGAACTAAGATAAGTGGGAAATCCTAAAGAGCGATGTTTAGAATCCCCATTATAATTGTGGGTGAGCGGTTCAGACGAACAAACAATTTAATGGCGGGAGTGTGTCAAAAAAATATTCCTTGACTGTTCTTTTCTTGCTTTTTCGATTGGGATAGGCGAAATTTAGTAGAAAAAGAATAAAATCATTGTTAAGCAATGATTTTAGTTTTGAGAAAAAGCATTTTTGTCAATTTTCGCTTTGAACGACAAGAAAAGTTCTAGGCAAAACGCGATCAACTAAACGCATAAAAAAACCAAACAACTAAGATCTCTGCGATCGCGCGATCGGTAATATTGGAGCTTTGCACTTATCTTCCCCTATGAGCTGGCTTCTTGTTTGGATAATAAAGTAATCGTGTCTTATTTTCACTCAGTCGAGTATACACTTTTCTAGAAGATATCAGAGTTTTTAGGCATATCTGCACCATAGAGACAGGACGGTTCAGAGTTTGGCACAGTTCCCTGATGGTTATGCCCTGTGGATGGTGTTGGATTAGTTCGACGATTCGTTCGCTGGTGGTTAGTCCAGGCGTGGCTTGGATGATTTTGATACTTGTCAAGGTTTACCTTTTGTAATCTACACGTTTTTAGGTTTCCCTTTTGCAGTTAGGATTGTTGCATATAAGTGCCAAGTTTTAGCAGAAAAAAATAGAGGAGTTTCCAGTTCAACCAAGTTGCTTTTGTAAGTTTGTTTGAAGAGATTCATCTGAGTCGATGACTAACCCAGGTAACTGGCTATTGACTAATTTAGGTCGATCGCCTTTGACAACTGGAAAAATTACCCAACGGCTACCAGCAGGAAGAGATTCAATACTAGCGAAGTTTTGGGTTAACCAGATTGAAGGTAAAGACGGGAGATTAACAGCGGTGCTATCCTCTTCCACAACGATCGCGGCTAATGTTTCTAAAATTACGCGATCGCCGTAAATTAAACCTGTAGATGGCGTCCATAGTTTGACATTGAATTGACATCGACGAGCATAAAAATATAACGAAGCTGCTGCAACTACAGCCAACTCAAAATTTTCTTCCTCCCAGTTAGAAGCGCTATTTAAGCAGATAATAACTTCTTGACCGCCCGTGATTATTTCTAGTTCCCGTACTTTGAATTCGCCAAACCTAGCGCTAGTGCGCCAGTGAATTAGACGCATTGGATCTCCTTGACGGTAAGGACGCAACGCTCTAGTTAAACCTTGGCTAGCAGTTTGATAGCGGCGCTCGTTCTCAAATATAGTACTGTCGTCTCGTCCAATACTATCGATTAAAGGACATCGAGTGAGGGGCAAAATCGCAGGATAAACAACTGCTTTAGCCCGAACTTGGCGACTGCGACGACACCAAAACAGTCCTAGTGGCGTTCCGCTTCTCAATTGTACTTCGTGCCATTGATAGACACCACGTTTTTTAGTTTGAGGTTGATGGATCCAGCGATGTACGCTATGAGGGGGAATTACTTCCACTGGTGTCTGTGCTGGTTGAGCGAGAACGTAGGGAAGGATATCTTCTACTTGTAGGAAATTTTTCGGCTTGGAGGTAGGATTTTCGATTTGTAACTCAATTGTTAGTTGCTCTCCCGCACTAACAGGCGAAATGGGAAGGCGGCGAACTTTAAGCTGTTTGAGCGATCGCACTGCTAGGATAGCCCCCAACCCCAACAAAGCAAAGATCGTGCCACTGATGACGTATAGCCATCCTGCCATAGTATTAGTAGCAGCGCCAAAGAAAGAAACTGCAATTGCTGCTAGTAAACAACCACTATAAGAAGGGGAACAAGCGCGGGTTTCCAGCCATTCCCTGAGTTGCTCTGTAATTTTCATTATTTGATGATTATTGTTTGCGTCCGATGATGAGTCAGCATTTGTTTGAGGATAGATAGGGGAGTGGAAAAGAAGTATTGGCGTTGAAATTGTTCTTCTTCAACTGCCCAGAGGAATAAAGAGATACTATTATCAACTCCACAAAGTAATAATTCCCCAGAACAACTGATTTGAATCACTCCGCTAGTAAAATCAAGCTCAAAACCAATCCCTCGCAAAGCTTGAAAACCTAAATTGAGAGCGCGATCGCTTAATCCTAGTTTTTCTTTAAATTGTTCGGCTGTAGCAGTTTTACCAGTACGGCTGAGATATTTAGCAATTCCTACTAGCTGTTGCCAGATTTGTGGCGGTGGTATTTTTTGGGGGGAGGGGTAAGCAAGGGCAAGTTTTTGTTGATGCTCGATCGCCGTTCGATATTCCCTCTCTATTTCCTCCCAACTTCTGGGACATTTTTGCAGCAGCCTGTATTCCCCCTGGCGATCGCTCAACTCAGCAGAAATTTCCTCTTCCTGCAATTTTCCCCGCCAGTCGAGAAGACATTCCTCCCGGATAATATTATTATCTACTAGGGAATTAGCGCCGCTAGCTCGGACTGAAATTAAGCGTACTTCGTATTGTCCCCTGCCAAAAGTATTGTAATCCAACTCGACAATAGCATCGCACAATTGCTCTGTCGGTATTTCTTCTCGATAGTGTCCCCACCAAACCCCAGGAAATCCTTGACTTACAGAATTATCCCCAATTGCAAAAGTAGTTCTTATATATTGAACTTTATTACCTCGTAAATCCCGAGGATTATTATTGCGAACCTCCTCAAACCAACAATTTTTAATTAATAACTTCGGGACGGGATTTCCCATACCGCAAGGTTCGAGCAGTTTGAGTTCTCTGAATAAATCTCGACCTAATTCAGCAACAGTAACAATTAAGTCAACTGCAACAATTGGCACCAATAGATTAGCATCGAGTTTTTGACGCAACTGCTGATTAATTCCCTCTCGAAATAGGGAAATATTCTCCACTGCTAAACTTAACCCAGCAGCATAGGGATGACCCCCAAAACGATGCAATAAGTGTTCCTGAGACTTGACTAATTCATATAAATCAATCTGATTAATCGATCGAGCCGACCCCCTAGCAATTAGGGAATTGCCGATAGTTGTTGGCTGTTCATTCCTCTTCCTTGTCTCCCCCTCCTCCTCAGAAGCAGTGGTCAATAAAATTGTCGGACGACCGTATTCTTGGGCAATTTGACCGGCTACTAAACCTAATACCCCGCTCTGCCACTGAGGGTCTTCTAGTACAATTACGCTAGTGGTTGACAAATCCATGCCAGCCAGTTTTTTCTTAACCTGTTCGGTTATATCTTTTTGTAGAGATTTGCGGCGGGTATTGGCTAATTCTGTCTCTAAGGCTAGGGAATCAGTGTGCGGGCGATCGCGGCTAGTCAGTAATTCAACGCAGAAACTAGCATCCCCGTGAATGCGGCTGACAGCATTAATCCTCGGTCCCAGACCAAAAGAAATATCAGTGGGGCGATCGCCACTAACCCGACACAGTTTTAATAGACGAGCAACTCCTGGACGAGTGGGGTTAGTGGTTTGTTTTTGTAAGTGTTGAATTCCCAGTTGCGCTAAATAACGACAATCCCCACTAAGCTGCACCAAATCGGCAATCAGGCCAATTGCCACTAAATCTAACAATTCTTCTAGAGGCTGTTGGGGAATATGGGGCAAAGTTTGATACAGTGCCTCTACTAACTTATATGCCACTGCTACCCCCGAAAGATGATAGAGAGGATGAGTCTCGGCAAAATAGCGAGGATTAATCATCGATACCACTGAGGGACGTTCGGGAGGAAGCGTGTGGTGATCGGTGATAATAATATCTATCCCTAACTGGTTAGCGCGATCGATTTCACTGAGATTAGTACTGCCAGTGTCGCAGGTGACAATTAGTTTAGTTCCTGATGCTGCTAGCTTCTCAATGCCAGGATTATTCAAACCGTGAGATTCACTGAAGCGATTGGGGATATAGTAACTGAGCTGTTGGTGCTGCCCAAAAAACTGTCCCAGACCTTCCCAGAGAACGCTGGTAGCTGTAATCCCATCAGCATCAAAATCCCCCCATACAGTCACTTTTTCTCCCGAACTGAGGGCTTTTTGTAGGCGTAATACAGCCCATTTCATTTCTTGACCAAAGGCAAAGGGACTAGTAGGCTGATAGCAGTCTGGATCGAGAAAACCCGATAATTTTTCCAGCTCTTGTCTACCCCTTTGCCACAATAGTTGAGCTAGATAAAATCCCCCCTTTGCAGAAGTGTATGTTTTTACTGTTTCAATAAACCATTGAGGAACTGGCGACGATTGCGGTAATTGCCATTGAGGTTGGGGTTGAGCCATTTCGAGTAATTAATCAAAACCAGTAAACCGATTGTTGATTGCTGTTAGTTTTTTCCCCCTTGTCTCCCCACACTCCCCTTCTTGCTCTGCTTCCATCTCAATCCAGGCTGAGAAATCTTTCTAATGCTGCTATCAAATCCGGTGGCCAGCGGCGGGTTTCTTTGAGCCAATGAATATCTTGATAGCGATTATCAACACCGATTGCTGCTACCCAATTACTTTCCGCTTCACCTTGCTTTCCTCGTTCCCAAAGAATAGCAGTAAGGGCAGCACGCATATCGGGAAACATAGGATACTTGCGTACTAAGTTACGTATGGCAAGCAGTGATTCTTCTTTTTTTCCAGTTTGATAAAGGGTAAGCGCAGCATTAGCGCGGGCAAAGGCGAAGTTAGGATCTATATCGACAGCTTTTTGATAGTCGGCGAGAGCTTCTTCCCAGCGTTCTTCTCCTGCCTCCGCATTACCTCGGTTATTATAAGCCATCGCATCTTCTGGGTTGATTTCTAGTACCCGATTGTAATCAGCAATAGCCTCTTGATAGCGTCCTTCTCCTTCTAAGGCTGTACCTCGATTAAGATAGGGATCTGGGGCATCAGGAGCTAGTTTAATCGCTTGGTTAAAGTCGGCGATCGCCTCATCTAATTTATTCTGACCGACACGGATATTGCCGCGATTGCTCCAAACGGCGGGGTTACTGGGAAAGCGATCGATTAGCTGCGTCCAATACTCCTCTGCTCGCTCGAAATTTCCATTTTCTGTAGCCTTAAAAGCTTTTTCGGCTAGTTCTTGGCCCCACTGCAACTGCTCTTCAGTTATGGGCGTTTCAACTGGCTGCGCGTTCGCAGGTAAAGTCAAGCTAAACACCAATACCAAACATACTAAGCTCAGAATCCAGCGTATCATTACAAATTTTAGTCCCTCGTATTTTTCACTTAAGTAGGTAGGCAGAAATAAATATTAAACCGAAATGGGGAGTTAGGTGTTAGGGTTAGCTGTTTCTTGCTGTTGCCTGTTGTTTCTCTCAACCATTTTCTAATTAATTTGACCAACCTACTTATTATCTTAGATTGAGTTTTTGTTACTCTGAAGAACGCCGAGCAATAAAAATCTTGTACAGAACGTACAGAATCACTCCTAAAATAGCAACACTTAGCAGCGAACTAACTAGCCGCAAGACCGAGTTAAGTAAGGAAAAACCAATTATTACCCCTACGACAATAACTGCTAATTTCCCCGGAGTTGGTAGACTATTAAACCACTGTTGAATAGAAACCAAAAACCTCTCTAAATTCTGAGAGTTTTTCTGAGGTTGCGATGTTTCCTCTCGCTTCTGATTCACTTCCAGTACGGAAGGAGAATTATCTATTTGGCGCTCTAATTCTTGCAATCTGCTTTCCAAGTCTTGATTGTCTTGTGGATTCATAGGCTTTTATCTTAAGAGTGTACAAATTGTTAACTGGAACATTATCTAGGTTTAAAGGGTTTATTTATGATTACGCTAGTAAAGAAGGAGAACAAAACTGAGGCATAGGTAAATGATGTTACAGCAATCATAAATCATTTGCGAACAGCGATCGCGAAGAAACAGTGTAATTCTCTTGTCTGTTGCCAAATGAGCTGTTGTCTGTTTTAACCAGTCAATTCATGAATTAAATAATTTAGCTATAGTTTTGACAACCTCCCTCCAGTAAATTAAGTTTAAATTTTTCAATCACCAAGTACTCCACAGAGTTTTATCTTTTCAAGAGTTATCTTGGGCTTATGAGTTGAACTCCATACTATATTTTTTTTCAAGGTTATGTTTAGTTTTCGCGTACAAATATAGTTATATACATTTGTACTATTGTCAACTTTCCTAAAGGCGGCGTTTCTTAACACCGAGCAATCAGGGGTCTTCACGCCGAAATTGAAATCAATATGAATAGAATAACTCAAAAAATAGTTATACTCGTCGCCTTAGCTTTAGGTTTGCTAGCATCTGTTAGAGTTCCTGTGGAAAGCAGACCGATACAAGTAAGAAACGGGTTTAATGCTAGTACAGCACGAGGTAGATCTGGCGGTCCTAGTAAAACCAAAGATTGTGGATTTATTGCTAGCAAACCAAACCAAGTCATAGATGTGGCAACGCGTATTAATTACATGCGGGTAAGTGTTAGAGCTGATGGCGGTCAACCAACTTTGTTAATTAAAGGCCCCAATGGACGTTTTTGTGTCATAGCAGATCAGGTCTCTAATATCAACCCCAAAATTTCTGGAGTATGGCTTCCGGGTAGATATGAAATTTATGTGGGCGATCGCGCTGGTGAAAGTCATTCCTTCGACCTCACCATTTCTAAATAGAAGAATTGACTGGATTAACTAAATAAAGAGTCCGCTCAATCTTCTAACTCTTGCACCGGGACTTCAATAGCTTCTACATCAATGGTTCCAGGAGGAGTAAAGCGGTGAAAATGACCGGATTCAACTTTGAGTAGCTCTCCGCAGTTGGGACATTGGCATTGAGGACTTTGAAAGGCAGTGAATTCGTATTGACAAACTGGACATTTATCTACGACTAAATTGCGCTGTAACCACCAACGAAATCCTAGTACAAATATGGCTGGCAATAGAATCAAAACAGCCAGCAGGATTAAAAATCCATTGACTAGCCAACCTAAACCAACTGACCCTAGTAATAATCCTGTTAGCAACAAAGTGAGCCAACAGCCTAAACCAGAGTTATTCAACAATAATAGCTTAGGTATGTCTCGATTCACAGCACTCTCCCTGGTTACAGTTAGTGGCTACTTCCATCCTAGTGCAGATTTGTCTTGTCC
>JBFRWL010000635.1:0-11591 GCA_051439565.1 Prochloraceae cyanobacterium | reverse complement strand
GCTCAGGAATCCACGATGGATCCACCCATAAGATTCATTATTGGCTGGGTTGACATACTTCTCTTGAGTGCTCTTCAAGTAAGTAATCAAATAACTCGTATCTCTTTTGAATTTGCTACTTGTAACTTACTCAGATAAATTCCCGTCTCCTGCTAGCTTCATATAGCGCTCCTCATCCTCAAGTCCTTCTTCAACGATAAAGTCTTCGATCGCCTGCTTTAGTGCCTCTAGAGATGAATCTCCTATCACATAGAAAGGAAATGGTTCTTCGCTAAGATACTCGGCATAGGAGGATTGGAGATAGGGGAGATAATCTGCATTATTGGCGATATAGTACTCGAAAAATCCTGTAATAATTGCTCGACCATACTTGGACAATAACTCTGTGTCTATAAACTTCACCCTCGACAAAGACTCGAGCGTTCGCATAGCGCCAGCATCTAGTTGAGAGATGTCAACGTGTGCTTGTCCTTTTAATAAAGCTAGATATCGATCGGATGTAGTGAGGAAAGTGAAAGGACGTATCTGTTCTATTACTGCTGGGGTAGCTGGATCTAGCTCCCCTGCAGCAATGAAGACGGGAATTTCAATTTGGCTTAGACCCTTGACTCCAAAGATACTTCTAGAGACTGGATTGAAGACCATTATTGCCTTAACCCGCCGATCGCGAAAATCATAAGTTTGGCGCGGCAAGTCTAAAGCTCGACACTGAAGCAGCAAAGATAAATTAGGATCCCAAATTACCCGCTCGCATTCTTGTTCTAGTTGCTCAAAATTAATCTGCGCACCTGCTATTGCTAGGGCCGTATAACCGCCAAAAGAATGACCAATTAACCCCACTGACTCAAGATTGAGCCTTTCTTCAAAATCAGTAGCGTTGCGCCTTTCTAGCTCATCCAAGACATAGCTAATATCTAATGGTCGGTCAATAAATGCATTAAGGTTGAATACATCCCGGTAATAACCTTGTAGCATATCCTGGAGATAGATGGAATCGCTTCCTGGATGCTGGGGAGCTACGACTACATAGCCATAGGAAGCTAAGTTTTTACCTAGCTTTTCAAAAAGCTGGCGGTTAGAAGCTAAACCGTGAGATGCTACCACTACCGGAGTCTTTCCCTCTCTCCAGGTTTGCGGTTTATAGAGATCAACTGTTAACTGGCGCTGACGACTGGTATCGTTTAAGGTAAAAGTCTGTTTGATATAACCTAACTTGCCAGCCTGCCTGAGATCGGGTAATTTCGAGAAATCAATTGGTGTAGAATTAGCAGTTTCATTGGATGACAAGGAAGCTATTTCTTCTTCCATCCGCTGTGTTCCTCTAACCAAGAGTTGCACCAAATCTCTGACCTGCAAAATGTTATTGGTATTCAGCTCGATATCGGTAGGAAATTGACGCAGAAAATTGAGCAGAGTCAGACCTTCACTGTCAAAAGCAGCTTTACCTAGAGCCGCTCGAATCGCATATTTGCCGTTGCCACCACCAGGAATGTTAATTAGATTTCCGACTTGAGTCAGTATTTTTTCTCCTATGGGAGTACGGACAAAGCGATAAAGCCTAACTGGATTAACGTCGTGCTGTTTTAATAGAGCCTGACGAAATTTATCTCGAGCTTCTGGCTTAACTCGGCTGAGGTAGAAGTCTAATTGTCTGTTAATCTTACCTTCTTTGGCAAAAAGTTCTAGAGAATCTACCTCAATTGAGAAACCTAGAGGACCGTAATAAAAGTCAATTGTTTGTGCTGCCTGGACAGGAATAACACTGAAAATAGCAGGGATCGTACCCAGTGCCAGGGAGCGAATCCATTGCTGCCAGGAAAATTGCTCAGGTCTAGGAGTATTCTTTAAGTGTTTGCCAAATATTTTTCTGTCCATGCAAGTCTGAGAAAATAATACTGTTAAAGTTTAAGGGAGTAAGACAAGAACTAGAATTTTAAAAGTTAACTGAGAAAGAATTTATGCTCTGGGCTGTAAGGTGTGAGGCAATTTTCCTTCGCTTCACGATTTTTTACACAGCAACATTTACTTATGTCTAC
Organism: Prochloraceae cyanobacterium; assembly: GCA_051439565.1. Classification (GTDB taxonomy): domain Bacteria; phylum Cyanobacteriota; class Cyanobacteriia; order Cyanobacteriales; family JBFRWL01; genus JBFRWL01. The sequence goes on along the minus strand of JBFRWL010000635.1, from coordinate 9,555 downwards.
TTGCTTAGATATTTTTAAATACCATTACAAATACTCCAATTTGTTATCAAGCTAACTTTCAAAAGCAGCCTAATATTTCACCATAAACTTGTCAAGTAGCTTGAGAAATAATATATTATGGCTGCACAAAAAGTTTATTTATTCACTAGTAATTAGATACTGTTGGCGAAAGTGATCAATATATAAGACAAAAATAATATATTGGTTGATGAATTGGGTTGTCATACAGATGCCAGCATTATTCACGAGAACATCGATTTGATCGTAGGTGTCGTGTTGAGAGCTTTTCTACTAGTGTACTGACTTGCTCCAGGTTGGTGACATCTGTGGGAACGGCCAGAGCATTTCCACCTTTGGCTCTAATCTTTTGCCCTACAGCTTCCAGGCGGTCTGGTCGGCGTGCGGCAAGCATAACATTATAATTTTTCTGGGCAAATAAAACAGCGGTAGCTTAGCCAATTCCTTGGGAAGCCCCTGTAATCAGTACGGTAAAAGTCATCTTGTTAGCACGGGTTGAAAACTTTAATTAATAAATACTTATTAAAGTCAAGAATTTTGCAATAAAAATTAACACAAAGAAAAAATATTTGTTACGAGGATTAAACAGAATCGTCTACCCACTTACAATCAGGACAATCCCAATAAACCAACCCACTTAAGTTGACATTAGTTATCGAAACCGAAGCAGAAATAGCTGTTTGGGCTTGTACTCAGACGGCATTAGAGGAATTAAAAATTTTTAGTTCATCAGCGATCGAGCCAAAGACGAGCTTATTTTGAAGCTTGGTTCAAAATAATTCTGGAGAGTACTTTAACAAAAATTTACAAAATTCTAAGGTTTTGATAAGCTAAACAAGGCTCATGTTATATTGAGTCTCTTATTTCCCTTGGAAGGAAGACCAAATTTTCCACACCAATCGGAACGTCCAAACTAGCTTATCCGGCACTAGCAAAAGCATGCTTAAAGTTAAGTTCCATCCAAAATTACCTACTGGGAATTCTCAAAAGCTCTCAACTGGAGAGTCCGAGGAGATTATTCAATTCAATCACCCAGAGAAGTACCGTACCTCAGAGTGGTACACTGGTCATGGAGAAATCGCCGCTAGCGGAGACGATCGCTCCTTTGAAATTTCTGCAACTTATACGCTAAAAGCAGAAGTTAAAATAGTAGAGGGGGTTTTCGAGCCTGATAACCCAACCTTAGCGGAAGTTTACAGTCGTCGCGGTCGTTGTGTAGCGATTGTCGATAAAACCGTAGATGAGCTTTATGGAGAGTCACTAAGACGCTACTACAAGGAGTGGGAAATTGCTCTAGAGTTGCTTGTCTGTCGCGCTTGGGAATCTGACAAAACTCCCGAAACCGTCCACCACTTGCTGAAATTTTTAGGTAAAGATGGCTGCGACGTGTCCCGCAACGAACCCGTGCTAGTGGTTGGTGGCGGCGTTCTTAGTGACGTAGCTGGACTAGCCTGTGCCCTACAGCACCGACGCACTCCTTACATTATGGTGGGGACGACCGTTGTGGCTGCTATTGATGCCGGACCCTCACCCCGCACCTGCACTAACGGCACCCAATTCAAGAACAGCATTGGAGCCTATCATCCTCCAGTACTGACTTTGGTAGATCGTAATTTCTTCCGCACTTTGGCGACGGGTCACGTCCGCAATGGCATGGCAGAAATTATCAAAATGGCAGTCACCGACGATCCGATCCTGTTCGAGTTAATGGAACAATACGGTTGCCAATTACTGGAAACTCACTTTGCCACTCTCGATGGAGATGAGAAACTAAAAGCGATCGCCGATGAAGTTATCTATCGGGCATTGTTCTCCTACATGAAGCATGAAGGAACGAATATGTTCGAGACTTACCAAGACCGTCCCCATGCTTACGGTCACACCTGGAGTCCTCGCTTTGAACCTGCTGCCAAGTTAATGCACGGTCACTCTGTAACCATTGGTATGGCTTTCGGTGCGAGTTTAGCGGTAGAGATGGGCTGGCTGAAACCTGGAGAAGGCGATCGTATTATCGCTTTATGTCGCTCTCTAGGTCTGTCTGTTTACCACCCCATCCTGGAAGATATCGATCTAATGCTTGAAGGTCAGAAAAATATGCGGCGCAAGCGAGGAGAGGGGGGTCTGTGGGCTCCATTACCTAAAGGCATCGGTTCCTGTGATTACGCCCAAGAGGTATCCTCAGGATTGCTACAAGCAGCCATTGAAAGACACAAGCAGTTATGTTACTCTTTACCTGATGGTGGAAAAGGTCAAGAAATGTACCTCAGCGATCTCGGTCTTCAGTAGGAGGAATAGAAAATGAGTGAGCTCCTAAGAGATCCGCAAACTGCCAGACCCGTAACCCCCTTGGGAATTTTAGTGAAACAGCTTGAAGACATTGTCCAGATGGCGGAACAGGTCAAAGTGCCGGCTTCACTGATGGCTTCTCTCCAGCAAGCACGGGCGTTAGCAGCTGGAATTGACCCCTACCTCTCCGAATGTACGACTCCTGAGTCATCTGCCCTAGCGTCTTTAGCGCGAAAAACAGCAGCAGAAGATTGGAGCAAACGTTTCTCAGATGGGGAAACGGTGCGTCAGTTGGAACAGGAGATGCTTTCCGGACATATTGAAGGACAAACTCTCAAGTTGTTCGTCCACATGACTGGGGCAAAGCGCATCTTGGAAATAGGGATGTTCACTGGATATTCGGCTCTAGCCATAGCAGAAGCCTTGCCTGAAGATGGGTACATGGTTGCCTGTGAAGTTGATTCTTATGTGGCAGACTTTGCCCGCGCTTGCTTTGAGCAATCTCCTCACGGCAGCAAAATCAAGGTGGAAGTTGCTCCAGCTTTAGAAACACTGCAAAAATTGGCAGATGTCCAAGAATCGTTCGATTTAGTGTTTATTGATGCTGATAAGAAGGAATACGTGGACTATTTCAAGCTACTGCTAGAAAGAGAATTGTTGCTTCCTGGTGGCTTTATCTGTGTGGATAATACCTTGCTTCAGGGACAGCCCTATTTGCCCCCACAGCAACGAACACCCAATGGAGAGGCGATCGCTCAATTTAACCGCTTTGTAGCCGATGACCCGCGAGTGGAACAAGTTCTACTCCCATTGCGAGATGGTTTAACTATCATTCGACGCAAATAGAGAAATTAGACAAAAGGCAATGAATGCGTGCATTGCCTTCTTTTTCATGTAGTGAATAGTCAAACTAGGCTCATGACTTATGCACCGATGATTGCTTTTCTGAAAAATATCGGCACTTTAACTTTACTTTTAATTGCATTTCCCATAAATTGCACGATCGTTTTCATCTCCCTTTTAATCAGTTGGGTAACTTCTCCATTTCACAGACGAATAAATGTTAAAAACCCCAAGAACATATTGATTACGGGGGGCAAAATGACAAAAGCCCTGCAACTTGCTCGCTCTTTTCACCAAGCCGGACACCAAGTATTTTTGGTTGAAACCCATAAATATTGGCTATCAGGTCATAGATTTTCTCATGCTGTTAAACGCTTTTATACAGTACCAGCGCCGGAAAAAGATGCTAATGGGTATTCCCAGGAGTTACTAAAAATTGTTCAAAAAGAGAAAATTGATGTTTTCATTCCCGTGTCTAGCCCAGTTGCTAGCTATTATGATTCCCTAGCTGGAACTTTACTATCGCCCTATTGCGAAGTAATCCACTTTTCTCCTGATATTACCCAGATGTTAGACAACAAGTTCACGTTATGTGAACAAGCCCGTTCTTTGGGATTGTCAGCACCGAAATCTTTCCTAATTACCGAGCCACAACAAATTCTTGACTTTGACTTCAAGACAGATGGGAGTCTGTATATTCTCAAAAGCATTCTTTATAATTCAGTTTCCCGCTTGGATATGACCCAGTTACCCTTTGAAGGGATGGAAGATTATGTAAAAAATCTGCCTATTAGTAAGGAAAATCCTTGGACAATGCAAGAGTTTATTACTGGCGAGGAGTATTGTACTCACAGTACAGTCCGCCAGGGAAAAATGAGACTTCACTGCTGTTCCCAATCTTCTCCTTTCCAAGTAAACTATGAGCATATTGAGAAACCTGAAATATTTGCCTGGGTTGATAAATTTGTCAGGGAATTAAATTTGACAGGGCAAATTTCCTTTGACTTCATTCAAGCAAAGGACGGTACCGTCTATCCGATTGAGTGTAATCCTCGCACCCATTCTGCTATTACTATGTTTTACAATCATCCAGGATTGGCAGATGCTTATCTTAAAGATAGCGAGGATGAAAACGAAGCACCAATCGTGCCACTTGCTGACAGTAAGCCTACTTACTGGCTCTATCATGAAATTTGGCGGCTGACTGAGGTCGGGTCATTGTCAGAGTTACAAGCTTGGATGCAGAAGATTGTCAAGGGAACAGATGCTATTTTCCAAGTAAACGATCCTCTGCCATTTTTAACCGTACCTCACTGGCAAATAACTTTACTTTTACTGGAAAATTTACGGAAACTAAAAGGCTGGGTAAGGATTGATTTTAATATTGGCAAATTGGTGGAGTTAGGAGGAGACTAGTGCTGCTGCGCGGAAGTAATAGATAATAAGAATTAATTTTTCAGCTTTTCGAGTGTTTCTAACTAGTAGGTTATTTATGCCCATGTCTACTTAGAAGCTGTCAAAAACAAAACTGGACAATCAGTAGTAATGGCTAAACAAGTTGGGATTGCATTCACTTTTATCATCTTCCTTCTTTTATTTATCGCAGTTGGCATTTACTCGGCAACCCGCAAACGAAATACTACCACCGATTATTTACTCGCTAGTCGTAATGTAAACCGCTGGCTCACGGCACTTTCAGCAATGGCAACTGGTCAAAGTGGCTTGTTATTTATCGGTCAGGTCGGTTTTGCCTATAAAATAGGGATTTCCTCGCTGTGGCTCATTATTGGTTGGGCAATTGGCGACTATCTTGCTTGGTGGTTTGTGTTTAAACGGTTGAGACAGATCTCTGAGAAAACGGCTTGTGATACTGTTTCCTCCTTTCTCGGTCAAAATATTAAAGGCTCCCGTTTAATTGCTATTATCTCTGCCCTAATTACCATTGCTTTTCTCGGTTCCTACGCCGCGGCCCAACTGGTAGCGGGAAGCAAAGCACTCAATGCTGTGTTCGGATGGAACTATAATTTAGGCCTCATTATCGGAGCAGTAATTGTGGTCATCTACTGCTTTTCTGGGGGAATTCGCGCCTCAATTTGGACAGATGCACTGCAGGCGATCGTCATGGTTGGTTCCTTGTTAGTGTTGTTAGTTGTAGCGGTTGCCAGTTACGGTGGCATCGACAAAATTTGGCAATCTTTGGCAGCAATCGATCCAGCCTTAATCGACTGGAATCCTCGTAACCAACCGTTGGGATTCGTACCTTTCTTAATCGGTTGGATAGTAGCTGGTTTTGGGGTAGTCGGACAGCCGCACATTATGGTTCGCGCTATGGCGATTGACTCAGCCGAACACATCGATTTTGCCAGAAATCTAAAAACTGGCTTAGGGTTAGTCACCTCGATCTCGGCGATGGGAATTGGCTTGACGGCGCGAGTGATGATACCGGATTTGATGACTTCCGGCGATCCAGAATTAGCACTCCCCTATCTATCTTTGGAATTATTGCCAGTGGTTTTAGTGGGATTGATGCTAGCGGGACTGTTTTCCGCCACTATGTCCACAGCAGATTCTCAAATACTCTCTTGTTCGGCTGCCCTAACTCAAGATATTTTTCCGGCTGCAGCCGGGTCTTATCAATTGGCGAAAGTCGGAACTCTAACGGTGACAGCAGTAATTTTGGCGATCGCCCTAGCTGGAGATAACAATGTCTTTGCTTTGATCACTTTTTCTTGGTCGGCATTAGCTTCAGGTTTAGGTCCTTTATTAATCTTGAGAGTTTGGCAGCGACCAGTCAATCTGACTACTGCGATCGCCATGATGGGAATTGGGATTGCTACAGCTTTGATTTGGAATTTAGGATTTCATCTCTCCAGTGTCATTTATGAAGTGCTTCCAGGTATGGCTGCAGGAATGGGAGTCTATGGAATTGCTCGGTTTTTGGATCGTCCTAAATTATTCCGTTTTTAATTTTTGAGAGGAGATTATTTATGTCAGTGCTTCGCATCCTCCATTTAGTCGGGTCTGCAGACAATAAATTTTACTGCGATTTGTCACGCCTCTACGCCAAAGACTGCCTTGCAGCAACGGCGAATCCTTCCCTCTATGAATTTCATATTGCTTACATCACCGCCGATGGTCAGTGGCGGTTTCCCCCATCCCTCAGTAATGAAGACATCGCCGCAACCAAACCCATGTTCTTATCTGAGGCTATAAAGTTCATAACAGTACAAAATATTGACTTAGTGCTGCCACAAATGTTTTGCATCCCTGGTATGACTGAATACCGCGCCCTATTCAACCTGCTTAATATTCCCTATGTGGGCAATACCCCGGATGTAATGGCACTAGCTGCTCACAAAGCCAAAGCTAAGGCGATTGTGGCAGCAGCAGGAGTTAAAGTACCCTTTGGAGAATTACTCCGCCGGGGAGACATTCCTACCATTAAGCCTCCAGCAGTGATCAAACCTGCCAGTTCCGACAATTCTCTCGGGGTGTTTCTAGTGAAAGATGTTGCCGATTATGACACTGCCCTGAAAACAGCGTTTGAATATGCAGATGAGGTCTTAGTAGAAGAGTACATCGAACTCGGTCGAGAAGTCAGGTGTGGAATTATGGTCAGGGATGGCGAGTTAGTCGGTTTACCCTTGGAAGAGTATCTGGTCAATGCCCAAGACCACCCCATTCGTAACTATGCCGATAAACTCAAACAAACAGAAGATGGCGACTTGAGTTTAACAGCTAAGGATAAGATTAAGGCTTGGATCGTAGACCCTAGTGACCCTGTGACAGGGACTGTTCAAGAAGTGGCTAAGAAGTGTCATCAGGCGTTGGGCTGTCGCCACTATAGTCTTTTTGATTTTCGTATCGACCCGCAGGGACAACCCTGGTTCCTAGAAGCAGGGCTGTATTGTTCTTTTTCCCCTAAAAGTGTTATTGCTTCGATGGCGCAAGCAGCGGGGATACCTGTAGATAAATTGTTGATGAGTGCGATCGATGAAACTTTAATCTCGTGATTAATTTTTTACACGACTTGGAAGGTTAGGGCGATCGCTGCTCCTGGAAAGCTTCTGTCACTCTAGGCGCTCGATCAATTGGAAATAGATTTTGGTAGAGTTCGCTATAAGAATCTAGAAATTGTACGGTGGAGACAGGTGGACGGGGTTCAACCATAGACTATCTCTGGGTCTCAGAGTTTTTTAATTACTATATCGAACCCAGAGTGAGATAAGAGAGTTAAAAACGGAGAATTTCGATGATTTCGACGACGACCACAGCTAGGAGACTAACCGTTAGACCAAGACTCATCTTTGGGCTAGAACTTAAAACCATCCTCTTCTGAGCTAATTTGACGGAAGGCATGAGGCTCTTCTGTTGGTGCTGGACCAGTTTACCTCGTCGAGTAGGTGAGCGCATCGCTCCGTAAATGTGTAATGCTCCGAAGGCAAAAAACAGGATAGCTAAAGTACTGTTTTTGCTTTCCTTCAATTGAGCTGAGCTAACTTCAGACATTCGACATTTCATGATGCAAAACTCGTTCCAGTTGATTTTTTAGGTTCTCGCCTGATAGTTCAGCGGGCACAAATTACTGACCAGTTAGTAGATTGAAAGCTAAGCTGCTGCTACCTCACAACTAGCCAGAGACTTTAAGCGAGAGCCTCTCAAGCTCAGAGCGACTCTGTGCAAATTAGCCGGCTGACTACAGTTGAGAGTAAATATGAAGAATTGTTAATAATAGTATAATTTTTTTGAATAATCTCTTCACATCAGTCACTAGGTAGAGATAACCGTACAAAAAGGTTACGGAAAAATGATTCTAATCAGTGAATATAAGTCCTAACCATTACTGCGACTGCTATATATGATTTAACTAAAGCACTATTGTGAACAATCAATTTCAACGACTGGCGGCATAAACTCTTCCTCGCCAACGAGTCGGTTGTTGTCGAGCCGAAAGGAAAATGCGGGTTACAGCCAGGGGATCTGCCAGAGGAGATAACCAGAATAAGAGAGCAGCAGGGGAAAAGTGTTCTAGACGGTGATAGGAAGGAGAAATCGCCCAGAGTAGAGCCCACCTAATCAACACTAAGAAGAGATTTAAACCAGTTGCTGCTAGTAGAGTCAGGGAACTATATCCTGCTTCTAAACAACCTAGTAACAGCAAAGAAAGTGGTACAGGCAGACCTTGAACAGACAACAGCAACCAAAGATCGTGCCAGAGTTGACTCGAACAGGTAGCATCTTTTAAATCCAGCGATCTTCCCCATTCTTGCCAAGTCTCCCAAAAACCTTCGTACATCCGTACCTGAATCAACTTAGCTCCATCGAGGAAACCAACTGAGAAACCAGCTCTCGCTGCCTGACGCGCGAGGGTCACATCATCACAGAAAGAGCTAGCAGCACTTTGATATCCTCCCAAATGAGCTAAAACCGAGCGACGAACCAGAAAACATTGCCCATTTGCCATGACTGTTTCTGGGGGGGGTTGGCGGACTCCAGCCGATTCACACCGATATAGTAAAGTCATCAGCAGTGCTGGTTGTAACCACCACTCCCCCGGCTCTTGGAGGATAAATTGAGGAGACAAAGAGAGCAGATCATAGCCTTCTTCCTCGGCTGCTTTAACCAGAGTCTCCACTAAACCGTCTTGGGGTCTGGTATCAGCATCAATTCCCAAAATCCACTCACTATTTTCTGAACTTTCTAAAAAACCATTGTGTAATGCCCAAGGACGACCTACCCAACCAGGAGGTAGAGGAGGATCGTTAGTAAGTCGAAAACGGGGATCGAAACAGCCAGCTTGCTTGACCTTTTCGGGCGTACCATCGTGAGAATTACTATCAACTACAATTATTTCTCTGACTGCATAACTTTGACGAGTTAAGCCCTCCAAGCAAGGTGCAATCCGCTCGACTTCATTAAGTGTCGGGACAACTATACTCACCTTACCCAGTAAATCTGGTGTGGGTTCTTGCTTGGTCAGAGGTAGACGGCGCTTCGCTCCTTTCAACAGACGAGCCAGCACAATTAGAGTGGCGGACCCCTGAAAAAGGAGCAGGATAAGGGGAATAGCTCCCATAATTGTGAGTGTTAAGTTCAGCATAATGTATTGAGCCGAGGAATCAGTGCCAATATACTTGTGCAATAGGGATAGGACGGCCAAAAGCACATAGCTCAATTAGCCAGTCTCTAGACCCAGCTAATCAGAAGGGGTAATTTACTTAGCTTTTGTCTCTACAGATGCAACTGGGATGGTAACAGTTGTCAAATCGGCATTAGCTTCCCGTTGAGATGTTTGTGAACCAGACTGTGCCGATTTGTAGAGGAGTAAGACAGGTAAGACTCCCAATACTAAGCCGAGATATATGGGAGTGTAAATCCCACTAGCAAGGCTCATAATGGTAGCAAAAG
>JBFRWL010000634.1:0-8418 GCA_051439565.1 Prochloraceae cyanobacterium | reverse complement strand
CACTATTATTAGAGGTAAAAATACAGTTTTTACTCAAGAGCTAAAAGTTGGGGACAAAATTATAGTCGAAGCTCAAGAGGAAGCTCAAGAGAGAACAATCACTAGCATCAGTTCCGACGTTATTTGTACTATAAATACGTCCTTCGCCTTTAACTCTAACATCAATCTCTTTGACCCCAATATAGAAATCAAGATTGAACGAGAAGGAAAATCTGAACAAGACACAGTTAGTGGAACTATTTTTGATGGAGTTGTAATCGGGAAAGGAACCAATTTCACCTCAGAACTGCGAGCAGGAGATGCCATTATTGCAGCAGGGCAAATCAAAATTGTTGAAGCCGTTTTTTCGGCGACGGAAATTGCTGTTAATAAATTCTTTGAAACAGATTTGCCAGAGGAAACGCCGTATTTTGTTAATAGTCAAGGTGAAGGCTCGATTTTCCACATTGTTTATACAGCAACCTTCAGTGAAAATCCAGGCTTGCAGACGGAGGACGTTATCATTGCAGCTGGTCAGCTTAAAACTATCCGTTCCGTTGATTCCCCTACAGAGGTTACTCTCTACACTGCTTTTGATGAGGATTTGTCCGCAGAGACACCTTTTTTCATTCCTACCCCAGGTCAAGGCTCGATTACCAGCAGCAGAGACCGCACCGTAACATTTAGTGAAGACCCAGGCTTGCAGCCGGAGGACATTATCATCGCAGCTGGTCAGCTCAAAATTATCACATCCGTTAATACTGCGAATCAAGAAGTTACGCTCGATATAGATAAAGCTTTTGATGAGGATTTGTCTGAAGAAACACCTTTCTTTGTTCCTGAGCGAGGTCAAGGCTCGATTTCCCGCACTGAATATACTGCGATAATTAGTGACGAACCAACCTTTTTGTTTGCTGCTACTGCTCACGGCGGTGTCTTCCGTTCCTTGAATAAGGGTGGACATTGGGAAGCTATAAATACTGGTTTAACCGATCTAGAAACTCGGTCTCTAGTAGTTCATCCCCACAATGGTTATCTCTTTGGTGGTACAGCAAATGGTCGCCTGTACCGCTCTACTAACTTGGGTAATATCTGGAATCCTATCGATGCAGGACTGAGTTCTCAGTCAGTTGGAGCAATAGCGATCGCCAGTAATGACAAGGAATTAACCGAAGCAGAATTCCTCTTTGGAATTGACATTCTATTCACTGGAGCAGGGAATAAAGTCTTCCGTTCGACCGATTATGGTCGCAACTGGCAGAATATTCATTGGCAACGCATCAATCAAGGTTTAAGCTCGCTGACGGTTCAAGCGATCGCAATTCATCGAGAACAGGAAAAACTCTATCTTTTTGCTGGTACCCGCGAAGGTGCATTTTCTTCTACCGATGGCGGTCAGCAATGGCAACCAATCAATGATGGTTTAACTAACCTAAATGTGCAAGCTTTATTAGGTTTCTCCTCCAGTTTTCAGTTATATGCTGGGACAAAAGAAGGTCTGTTTCGTTCTCTAAACTATGGAGAACATTGGCTTTCTGTTGATATTGGTATTGCTCAGGCGGAAATTAAAGCTTTAGCCTTCGATCCCACAACTAAAATGGTGTTTGCTGCCACTTTTGCCGATGGAGTTATTCGTTATTCTCCTGAAAGCGATCGCTGGATACCATTAGGCTTAACTGATGCCTATCTCCAAGCAATGGTAATTAATCCTGCTAATGGTTATATCTTTGTGGGAACCACTAGTAGTGGCATATTCTATTCCACCAATCAAGGCAACAGTTGGCAACAGTTAATTAAAACTCGCTCTGGGACAGGGACGATGACCAGCGATGGTATTAATGTGACAGGAGCAGGTACCAAATTTGCTCAGGAATTGAGAGTAGGGAGTAAAATTACCGTTGCAGGTCAAGATCGAACTGTTGTCAGCATCGCTCCTGACAATCCCGATACCAGCATTACCATCGATCAGCCATTTCGTCCCGATCTGCGATCAAGTAATAGCTTTACGATTCATACTGGTTTAAACAATCTTAATGTAACAGCCCTGGCAGTTTACCCATTACCTGGAACAGGAACAATTACCAGTGATGGTATTAAGGTGACCGGAAAAAACACCAAATTTAATACTGAATTAACAATAGGGGACACAATTACAGTTGCCGGTCAAACCCAAACAGTAACTGGAATTATCTCTGACACTGAACTTACCGTTGAGGAAGATTTTACCAATTTACCTCAAGGCACTCCCTGTACTATTAATCAGGAAAGGGAAACTGTGATTAGGAACAATGGCACACTTTCTAGCAAGGGAACTAGGGTGATTTTTCAGGGAACAACTTTTAGGGAGTCAGCTATTATTCCTGGTGATGAAATTGAAGCCGTTGGTCAAGATCCCAATCCCATTATTAAAGAAATTATTTCTGATCAGGAACTAATTATAGACCGAGCTTTCACTAAGCTACCTGAAGGAACTCCCTTTACCCGTGATATTCTCTTTGCTGGAACGGCAGGCAGTGGAATTTTGCGCTCCACCAACCAGGGTAAACGCTGGTCAGAAGTCAATGCAGGATTAAACAATCATCTTGAGATTCGCTGCCTGAGCCTAGACAAATATGGCAAGCGGATTTTAGCAGGAACGGCTTTAGGAGGTGTTTTTGGCTCGACGAATTTGGGCGGTCTCTGGGAACCCCTCAATACAGGTTTAACCAATACAGATATTCGGGCGATCGCAATTGACTCGACCAATCTCTTTGTTGGTGGTATTGGTATTTTGCTGTCCCAGGATGGTTTCTATAGTGTAGAGGTACAACCCAGTGATTGGCTCTCTGTGCTCACTGTCCCTAAAGCTCTGTCAATGGGACAACAGTGGCAGGTGAAAAATCCCGATGACTTTCAGGGGACTATCACCACCCTGACAACTGATGATATTACCTTGTATCCAGCAGCAGATGAAGCTGAAACCATCAGCGAGTTGGGCATCATTAATATACCGCCCCAGGATCAGCAACAGCCAATCTTGGAATTAGATCAGCCCTTAAGCCATAGTTATGACCCAGCAACCGTAACTATCTATGGCAATATTGTCGAAGCAACTCATGGTGAAACCGTTAGCGAGGAAGTACTCGGCAGTGGAGACGGTGCGATCGCTAATCAAAGATTTGAACTGCAAAAACCCCCCTTAACCTATATTTCCGCAACCACCGTTTCAGGAATAGAAAGTACACTGACCGTATATGTCAATGATGTTGCCTGGGAGAGAGCCAATTCTCTTTATGCTCTGGATCAACTAGCTCAAGGTTATATCGTTCGTCAGGAAAATGATGGCACAACCCAGGTGATTTTTGGTGATGGAGAACGGGGCGCTCGTTTACCTAGCGGGCAGGAAAATGTGGTTGCTAATTACCGTAGTGGTATTGGAGTAGAAGGCAATATCGGTGCCGAAAGTTTAACTATCCTGAAAACTCGTCCTCTGGGACTCGAAGAAGTTACTAACCCCTTACCAGCTACAGGAGGTGCAGAGCGAGAAGACCTAGCAGAAGCTCGTAACAATGCACCTTTAACCATCCGCACTTTAGACCGTATTGTTTCCCTACAAGACTTTGAAGATTTTGCCCGTAGTTTTGCTGGGATTATTAAAGCTCAGGCAGTTCCCCTCTGGACAGAAAACAACCAACTGGTACATATTACCGTAGCTGCTGCCGAGGGCGATCCCGTTCCAGTAGATTCTGCCCTTTATCGCAATCTAGTGGATGCCATTGATGCTGCGAGAGACCCCGTCCAACGGGTAGAAGTTGATTCCTATCAAGCGATTGTGTTTAATTTAGAAGCAAAAGTGGCGATCGATCCGCGCTATCCAATAGATCAAGTGGAGAACACAATACACTTGACTTTACAGCAAATCTTTTCCTTTGATCGGCGTGGGTTTGGACAAGCCGTCACTGCTTCAGAAATCATTGCCACCATCCAAAAGATTGAGGGTGTGATCGCTGTGGATTTGGACTCGCTCTATGCTCGCGGTTCCAGTAAAATCCTCAACCAATCCCTAATTGCCCAACAGGCAAGCTGGGATGCTCAGACTAACCAAATTTCTCCTGCCCAATTATTGTTTCTGGATTCTGACAGTATCACCCTATCCACAGGCTCAAGCATATGAGTATGAACCCTAGCGAACGCCTATATCGGCTTTTACCAGCTATTTATCGGATTCGGGATTACAAACTGGGAAATCCCAACCAACAGGACGGTCAAGAACCTGGTCCACTAGAGCAGTTTTTGTTAGCGCTGGAGCAAGAATTGCAGACCCTGGAAATAGATGTTGGCGATTTGTATGAAAACTGGTACATCGAAACCTGTGATGACTGGGTTGTCCCCTATATTGGAGACCTGGTAAGCATTCGCGAATTGTATGCTGGTAGCTCATCAGAGACAATTCAAGCTGGTCAACGTCCCTATGGCATCCAGGAACAACGGGCTTATGTTGCCAATACGATCGCTTATAGAAGGCGGAAAGGAATCCCATCTGTCCTCGAACAACTGGCACGGGATATTACTAGTTGGGGCGCAAGAGTAGTTGAATTTTGGGATTTGCTGGCACTTAACCAAAATTTAGACCGTATCCGCACCCAAAATACAATCGTCAATCTCCGTTCGACGAGCCAACTAAATTTATTAGGAACTCCCTTTGAGTCACAAACCGCCTACACAATTCAGGTACGACCCACTAGAAGTGGTAATGGTCGTTACAATGTCCCTCACATTGGGTTATATATCTGGCGACTATCAAGTTATCCGATTCAGCGGGGAACAGCCCGTCTGATTACAAATTTAGCTCCTCAATTAACTGGACGCTGCTATAGTTTTAGTCCTCTGGAAAACTCCGAGATCCAACTCTTTAATCGTCCCGCCACCGAGACCGAAATTACCCAACTTGCTGAGGAAATTAATTTACCCATTCGCTTGCCCCGACGTCCAGATTTTGCTGGTTATCAGGGTAAAAACTCAGTGTTAAAAATTTTTATCAATGGTCAAACCGATCCTATCCCGCCAGAAGAAGTTCTGATTGCTGATTTGAGTTCCCCAGAAACAACGATACAGCAATTGGCAACTCTATCTCCTTTACCACTCCACCTACTTCCCGAAAGAAGCAAAATTGTTGCGGTCGATCCCCAATTGGGCAAAATAGCTTTTCTAGATCGCACCCTACCTCAACGAGTAGAGGTTAGCTATTCCTACGGTTTTAGTGGAGATATTGGCGGAGGTTCTTACAATCGAGATGATGATTTGCCCGAGCTACCTAATGCTTCATCTGATGCTTTTTCCCTGACTTGGAAGATCGCACAAACTAACTCAGCCAGCCTCAATCCCTTAGCAGATGCGATTCAAAGTTGGAATGGCACTCTCTTGGCTTGGCAAGGTTTACGCAACCATACCTGCATTCCCCTGGCTCAAATTACTATTCCCTTAGTCAATGTAGTATCTCTACCTCACGAATCTGAGTTACCCTTGTTTCGAGCTGGAATTATCCAAGGGTTGAAGGTTATGGCTATTCCTGGAACTACGGTTGCTGTAGTAACTCCTGGTCGAGCCATTGATGGTAAGGGTAGAGTTATGGTGGTAAACTGGGCTTCCACTCTGGATTTCAGTCAGATGGATCTTAATGGGTTGGGAGAGCAAGCAGTGCTACTAGTTATCTCATATCGGGCTGGGAATGATCCTCAAACTTGGCAGTTTAGTCTGATTCCTATGGCAGATTTTGTCACCAATAGCGATCGCTATTCTGATACTATTTATCTTCCTCTAACTTACTTAATTTTGAATCAGAGAGGAGAGATTATCCAACAAAACGACTCAACGGAAATTCGTCCTCAGTTTACCCCTGGTATTCTCAATGGCTTGGAAGTATTAACGCCCCCTGGAGCATTAGAAGCAATAGTAGCCCCTGGTATGGCAATAGATAATCGAGGAAGGGGGATTATCCTGCCTCGTAACACAAAAGTTGCTCTGAAAGATTATCAAGGTGAAACAGTATGGCTGGTAATTTCCTCACCCCCTGGTTCTACCGAGCAAACGTGGCAGTTACAGGTAATTAAGGAAACTGAAAGCGATACCTATCCCGAAACTACTTATCTTCGGCTGGCTCGTTTAGAAGTTCCCACAATTGAGATTAGTCTGGCGGACGGGAATACCCAGTCTGTCACTCAAAAAAATTCAGAACAACCTGGTGTTGTCAAGGGTCTTCAGGTCAGCCTAGGAGAGAAGGCTGGTGAAATCATCGTCAGTAAGGGTGAAGCCGTTGACAGTCAAGGACGCTCAATTGTACTCAAGCAAGATTATCATCTTGACCTTACTAGTATTGCTGGTCAAACTCTAACTTTATTTATTTCCCAGCAAAAAAATTTAGGCTGGCAACCGCTTAAGATTATCTCACCAACTAACTCTGGCGAAGATTGGCAACAATTAGGGATTGTCCCCGAACAGCCAGCAAAGCGCCCAAAAGGATTCGTCATCATTCGAGATAATGCGACCTATTCAGGAGCTTTGTCGATTAAAATTCCTGCCGATCAACAACTAACAATTATGGCCGCTAATGGTCATCGTCCCCATATCTTAGGTAACATCTCAGTCCAGGGGATTGCTGTTGTTGGAACGCCCGAAAATAATAACCCTGAATCGCCCGAAAATCATCAGACCATTGAGCAGGGCGAGTTAACTCTGAATGGACTATTGATCGAAGGGAAACTAACCATTGAACCAGGTAATCTTAGATGGTTGAACTTGAGCCACTGCACCCTAGTTCCCCAACAAGGAGGAATCATGGTGAATAGCTCTCCAGCTAATATAGATGCTGAAGAGGGAGAAACTTGGACTCTGATTGCTTTAGTGCTCTATTGTCTTAATCTGATTGGCAAATTGATCCAAACAGGATTTAAATCCGATCTCCAGTCGCCACAAAAACTTTTAACCCAATTGAATCAGTTAGCTTATCAAGAAGCCCAGAAAATTTTCCTAATTCTGCAACAAATTGTCTCCCAAGAGCCGAATCAGAACTCCCCCCAAGCTTCAATTCTGGATAAATGTTTCTGTGTGGAGGATTCAGATGTCCTTCCTGTTGGCTTCTCCAATGCCCGTCTCAAAATAACCATACTACGGAGTATTTGTGGTGCAATTCAACTGCCAGATATCATCCCAAAACTAGAAATTGCAGACAGCATTATTGATCGCGGTTGTTCAATTAAGGGATCTACAGCGATCGCAGCTCCCCAAACGCAGGTCAAGATTGCCACCACTACAGTTTTAGGTAGCACTAGAGCAGGAAGGCTAGAAGCAGGTGATAGTATTTTTGACGAACAAGTAACCGTCACTCGCCGTCAAAAAGGTTGTGTGCGATTCTGTTATGTACCAGATGGCTCTCAAACTCCTCCTCGCTATCAATGTCAGCCCGATCTGACATTAAAAGAAGAGCTCGATCCCTTACCAAAAGCGATCGCTTCTTTCTCGGTAGAATAGAGGCACGAGCATCTGTTTGCAGGAACAGCAGGTGATGGAATTTATTACTCCCGTAATCAAGGGGAAAACTGGCTCAAGATTCAGAATCCTGAAATATCCCAGAAACATATTACCTCTCTGATTGCCTATGTTGAACCCCTAGCAGGAACTATTACTGTAAGCATTCCATTTTGGAAAAGATTTCTTGGGCAAATATATCTTTTTCTGTGGTCGGTAGAATCACGTTCATACAGCTTAATACGATATTTTTCTTACCCCATTATCAATCACGAAACTACTGTTAAAGGAGATAAAACAGCTTTTAAGCAAGTCTTTCAAGTTGAGGATGTCATTGTTGCCAATAATCAAGTTAGAAATGTTACCGCAATCAATTCTGATAAAACCCTGACAGTTAATGCTTCTTTTGATGGAGAAGATCCTTTGCCCGAAACTTATTTTTCTATTCCCCATCAAGGGAAAGGAATGATTAAAAGCGATCAAGTCACTCTCAGTGGTCAGGGAACAGCTTTTACTAGAGAACTGCGAGAGGATGATGTGATTATCGCAGCTAATCAGATCCGAACCATTGCTTCTATTCAATCTGACACTCAAGTTACGATAGATCGTGCTTTTGAGAATAAGCTAGAGAACCAGCTCTTCTTCCTTCCTTACCGAGGTTACGGCACAATTTCTACTACAAAAAATATTGTTACAGGGAAAAATACTGACTTTAACCTAATTTTTCAATGTGGAGATGCGATTATTGCTAATAATCAAATCAGAACTGTTACGAAGATCAATTCTAATCAAGAACTGACTATAGATAGTAGTTTTAAGGACTATAGTTTTCGTAATGTACCAATCAAGTTTTGGCAACTTCTTAACTTGATTGATAGTCTAGCTGGTATTCTATTTCTATATGAGTCCCTTAGGACAGATTTACCAGATAAAACC
>JBFRWL010000633.1:0-4879 GCA_051439565.1 Prochloraceae cyanobacterium | reverse complement strand
GTTAAGAACCAAAACTTCATAGTGGAGTCGTGATGTCAGTCGTCGTGATGTCAATACCGTCGTTGGATTTTATTGCGACACCTGACCCCAAATCCCAACAAGAGTTTATGACTTATACGAACAGTATTTAGTAAGAACTAAGTAGGAGTGTCTTGATTCTCGATATATTTCTTTAAAACAGAGATAGTAACTCCACCACAAGAGGCAATAAAATAAGACTCGTTCCAAAATACTTTTTTCCAATAAAATTTATTGATTTGTTCGGGAAATTCTTGCATTAACTTGCGACTGGTAACAGATTTAATATTGCCAATAAACTTAGGTAACTCCATTTGTGGGTAATATTGAAAAAGTAAATGAATATGATTATCTTCACCATTAAATTCAATTACTTTGACGTCTCATTTTTGACATAAATCATTAATTACTTCTCCTAAGCGAGCAATCATTTCACTAGTTAAAACCTTTTTTCGATACTTGGTGGTCAGGACAAGATGAGCCTTAAGGTCTGAAACAGACCTAGCACTCTTCGCAAAATCATTTTTCATATACTTGTTGTGCTAAAATTACTGTAGTTGATTTTAACAACAGTGATTATGCTGTACAACTATCAATATCGACTAAGACCCACGGAGGAGCAAAAGCTAGTACTCAATGACTGGCTTCGGATTTGTCGCTATTGGTATAACCGACAATTAGGAGAAAGATTTAATTGGTGGGAGTATAATCGTAGCTACATCGATAGATGTCCTCTAGTTTGTCATTTACCAGAATTAAAAGATAAACCAGATTACTACAATCAAAAAAAGCAGTTACCTGTCATAAAAAAGGAATTGGTAGAAGTTTCTTGGAGTGGGGAATCCTTGGATTTTGCCTCTGTTCCCTCTCAAACTCTACAAGAGGTGTGTCAAAGAGTAGAGTTAGCATTTAAACGTTATATCGCTGGAGACACAAAAGGTAAGCGTAGCGGAAAACCCAGATTCAAAAATGAGGCTCGTTTCAGATCAATGGTTTTTGAGGGGGCAAAGTTACACTCTTGTTCTGTTGGGGGAAAATGGTTGTATCTAGCCTTACCTAAGATGGGCATAATTAAGATACGACATCATCGATCATTGCCTAGTGGTGCAATCCTTAAGTCAGTACAAATAATCAAAAAGGCTGATGGTTGGTATATCAATCTGAGGCTTTTTGATGATAGTGTTCCTGATTTTAAAGCTGATATCATTCCCACTTGGTCTAATTCCCTAGGAATGGATGCAGTACTCCATGAAGATGATTATCTAGCTATATCGGAAGGGTTTAAGTTACAAGCTCTCAAGTCATTTCGCAAGTCTCAAAATAAATTAACCACAGTAGCAAGGCGTAAAGCCAACAAAAACAAAGGTAGTAAGGCTAGAAGACTCTTAGCCAAACGGGAAGCCAAAATTCATCAAAAAATAGCTCGTTCCAGGAAAGACCATGCTTATAATACAGCCCAAAAATTACTTGATACGGGTAAAAAAGCTTTCTTTCATGAAAAACTCAATCTCAAAGGATTGAGCAGGAAGAATAAACCAAAGACAGACGAACAAGGAAATTATCTGCCTAATGGTCAATCAGCTAAGTCAGGTCTTAATAAATCCTGGGCTGACGCTTGATTCGGTCATTTTTTCGAGATACTCAAGTACAAAGCTGAAAAAGCTGGTGCTGTAGTAATTCCAGTTAATCCACAATATACTTCTCAACTGCTCCCATACAAAGATGAATTGGTCTTTACTGATGTAAGCATCAGAAGTTATTGGGATGAAGAATTAAAGCTCTTAATAGACCGTGACATTTCAAGTTCGGTAAATATTAAGAGAGTGGGGCTGGACTTGTTCCCCACTATAAAACGCCGTAAAGGTAGGATTGTTATAACTCGTTCTTGTACCAATCTTACCTCCAAGGAAGTTCTCTCTACTCTTCAAGGTATGGGGAAGCCCGCGTTGTATGCGTAGCATCAACGTCGGGAGAAGTCACAGAAATCTGCGCTCTCGATAGAGCAAAATAATTGAGCCGATTGTAAGTTATGAATGAATCAGACCAAAAATTCAATAAGGTCAAAATGCGACTTTGGAGATCAACGTTTAACTAAAAGGGCGATGTTCATCGAATCGAGATTATCGTTAAAATATGGCAAGCCACACGAGAGAGATTTTTGAGAGAGCCAGTGACCTGAAAAGAGCTTATGAATTCTTTGCCAATCCGAAAACTAGCTTAAGCAGTGTGTGCCAACCCTATCATCTTCAAACAGCAGCTCAGATTAAAGCACTCCCTATCGTATTAGCAGTGGGAGATACAACCTATCTCGATTACAAGAAAATCCTCGAAAAAAGAGCCGAATATGGACCGATTGGCAATGGGGGAAATGGACTAATTCTACATAGCACCTTAGCCGTAAATGCCGACAATGGACAACCAATAGGATTACTAACAGAAAAACTGTGGCATCGAGAGCATGAAGAAAAAGGGAAAAATCTAACGAAGAAACAGAGGAAGAAAAAACTTTTCAGAGCCAGAAAACGCCCAATTGAAGAGAAAGAATCTTATAAATGGATAGAAGCTCTCAAAGAAGTCGAAAAGCTCTTAAAATCTCCGTTCCAGAGCCCTTTAAGACCCAAAATCATTCATGTATTTGACCGAGAAGGGGACATTGCGGAAGTCTTTGCTCAAGTCAGTAAAACCTCAAATACAGGGTTAGTAGTAAGAGCAGCACATAATCGAGCACTTGAGGGAGAAAACAGTTATCTATGGGAATGGCTACCATCCCAACCGATCAAGATGGAAGTAGCGGTAGAACTAGCCAAAACCAAACAGAGGACAGAGCGAATCGCAGTTTTGGCAATTAGATATGCACCTATTAAACTTCGTAGTCCCGCCAGAATTAAAGAACCAGAATCTTTTGAAGTTTATGGGGTTTATGCCGTAGAAATTGACCCCCCAGAGGGCTGTGAACCCGTAGAATGGATGATCTTGACCAGTCTGAATTCAGAATTCGCCCTTTCAGAGTTCAGAAATGCGGTTAAGACTAAAACTCAACTCGCTCACCTTCGGATGCAAGCCCCGTCGTTCACGACGGAAGAGGTTTGGGAGAGGTGCAAGCCTCCTTCCTTTCCCAGTTAAACTCGCTCATTCTGAATTCTGAACTCGCTCACTCAAGCGAAGCGGTTTGACATATCCTTGTTGGTAGTACGTCCAGGCTGCCAAAATTCCAATCGGTGGAACGTTCTAAACCCAAGGTTGTGCCTTGAGCTTCTTGCTGGGAAAACCCAAACCAAAAGATTAGGGAAGGAACAATAATCACTCCTCCTCCAATTCCAATCAGTCCGCTTAATACTCCAGCTAATAATCCCAAAAGTATGTAGAATAAGCTCATTGACAATAAGACAATAATTCTAGCGATATGTCAACTTTACTGTTAATCCTAGAAAAGTCAATTAGCAGCAATGGGTGCAATTAACCAACCGAGTCTTGAAGCGAGATCGCCGGGCGCGAGGCTCTTCGAGAGCGCCTTGAGAACGCGCTCGCGCGAGCCACCCTCAACGAGAAACTGACATTTTTATGACTAACGATTGGAACTCCTCTATCAAGCTTGACAAGCTATTGATCATATAGGAGTTCCAAAGGTAGTAGTCCAGTAGATCGAGTCGCAATACTCTAACTACGACCACCTCTACAGGAACGACATCTGGGCACAGGCAAACTTCCCCGCTCTATGGCAAGACCCACTAATTGAATCTGCATCTGCTCAACAATTTGAGCACCATAGTTGATCTTAAAACCTGCTATGGAAATGTCGCCTACTGTAAATCCTTGTTCTTCTGGTACCTCGTAGACGGCATGTAAAATTTGACCTTCTTTTCCGCGCACAATTTTCCAGTAGTCTTCAGGTTTAGCATCGGTTGGAGCCTGACGAGGTAGTTCAAACTGCCCAAAAGCCGGACGCTGGATATAAAGCCCCACAGGATTTTGTAAAGTTACTCGGAGGTGGGGAGAATTAAAGACGAGCTGGTTGACCTGTTGTCCAATAAAAGGATCGCTATTTCGGCCAGGTGCACCGAATTGAGCACATTCAATGAGGGGATCTGGTTGAGTTACCGGAGCACCATCTTCGTCACAACGTAGCACTGTCCCATCAGAGGCCAATTGAATTTCAGCTTGTAAGCTGTTGGGACGACTGATCAAGTGCACTGGTCCATTAGTAGAATTATTCCACTTGTTAATGTATCGGTATCTTCCAGCAGCATCTGAGATGTCATCCAGCTCTACATCTGGGCTTACAAGTTCTCTGTATAGCTCTAATACTCTCTGGGGAGCTATAGACCAGAGTTCCCGCCAGTATTCTCGATTTTCGCAGGTCAAGGCTACTTTCACAATCTTACGGTCAGCATTGCGGGTTACAATCCATTCACAATATTCATCCTGCCAGCCTCGTGGACCTAGTGGACCAGGGTAATTAGAAGGTGGCCCTTCATCTGCATATTTCCAACGTTCTGTCTGCGATGTTCCTGAGTAGATGACATTGAGACGATTGGGAAAGGCAGTCCAA
Source organism: Prochloraceae cyanobacterium (assembly GCA_051439565.1). Classification (GTDB taxonomy): domain Bacteria; phylum Cyanobacteriota; class Cyanobacteriia; order Cyanobacteriales; family JBFRWL01; genus JBFRWL01. The sequence goes on along the minus strand of JBFRWL010000633.1, from coordinate 312 downwards.
GGAATACTTCTGGTGGCTGAACCATCGGGGATATCAGTTGTTAAAGGATTGAAATAATACTCGGTACGGCTATTAGCGATGGCATCATCAGTCCATTCGCTAATTTTCTGGCTCCAGCGCTGGCGAAAAGCCTTGTCTTGGTCTGAACCTGGAATAAAGTCACTCTGGTTAGCAGGGGGAGCGAAAATTGGAAGCCTAGCCATATGAATTCCTCCATGTTGAATTAAAAGCCATAATCTTGATACAAGGAAATTGACTATTCCGTTACAGTTCCATCCGGATGCATAACAAGTAGGACAGATGCATCCAAAT
>JBFRWL010000632.1:0-4527 GCA_051439565.1 Prochloraceae cyanobacterium | reverse complement strand
ATCTGTTACTAACCACGTCTGTGCAAAACCTCCATTCCCAAGCAACGAAAGAATCGTATAGATATTCCCTCGATCGTCTTTAATTTCTTGATTTTCTTGCCAAATAGTCATGATTGTATTTTTCCTTTTATCTTAGGAGCGCTAGCTATTTAATACGCTTAAAAAAGCGAGAAGCTTCCTGTAAACAAGTGTAGAAAATTAGCGAAGTGAAAGAGAACGCTGATTTTCGGTCAAATGACAAAGCATCATATCAAATCTGGTTGAATACTCATACTTAAGGATAAATAGAGTAGGGGGAGAGGAGATTAGATATATTTGCACCTATAATTGAATTATGACTAATTAAACGGATTTAATATCAGAAAAATTATGACGATATAGACAACCAAATGATAACTTTCTAGTAGTGCTTAATATCTACATAAACAACGAGAACATTGTCAAGCTAACTTTTTAAAAACACGATAAGTAGGTTGGTCAAATTAATTAGAAAATGGTTGAGAGAAGAGGCACAGAGGCAGGGGAGCAGGGGAGAAACAGTAATCAACAATCAACAAACAGCCATCATCTATCAGCTAAGAGCCTCTTTTTTTAGCTTCATCAACTTTACCAATCATATAAAGAGACTGTTCTGGATAATCGGAAAACTCGTCATTGAGAATTCTTTCGCACCCTTGCAGAGCATCCTCTAAGCTTACAATTCTGCCCGATCGCCCGGTAAACTGTTCGGTAGTATAAAAAGGTTGGGTCAAAAATCTTTCTAGTCGGCGAGCACGATACACTGTCTGACGCTCACTTTGAGCTAGTTCTTCTAACCCCAACATGGCAATAATGTCTTTGAGTTCCTCGTAATTAGCTAAGGTTTTGCGTACAGCTTGGGCTATCTGATAATGGCGATCGCCTACTACTTGAGGAGTTAGCATCTTGGATCCCGATTGCAGTGGGTCGATAGCTGGATAAAGTCCTTCACTGACTCGCTTGCGGGAGAGAACGATCGAAGCAGATAGGTGGGAAAAGGTGTGGACAGCCGCTGGATCGGTAAAGTCATCGGCGGGAACGTATACTGCTTGTACCGAAGTAATCGCCCCTGTCGCTGTGTTGCAGATTCGTTCTTCTAATTCTGCCAATTCTGTTGCTAGGGTCGGTTGATATCCTACTCGCGACGGTAATTGACCCATTAAACCAGAAACTTCCGCTCCTGCTTGAATAAAACGGAAAATATTATCGATCATCAGCAGCACGTCTTGTTGAGCATCATCGCGAAAATACTCTGCCATTGTCAAGGCTGCGTGTCCCACCCGGAAACGAACGCCAGGAGATTCGTTCATTTGCCCGAACACCATGACAGTGTTATTTAATACCCCAGCTTCTTTCATTTCTCGGTAGAGTTCTTCTCCTTCGCGCGATCGCTCGCCAATGCCGCAAAAAATACTCACTCCTTCATACTGACTGACCACGTTATGGATCAGTTCGGTAATCAGGACGGTTTTACCCACCCCAGCACCGCCAAATAGTCCTGCTTTACCACCTCTTTCTAATGGTGCTAGCAGGTCGATCGCCTTGATACCTGTTTGGAAAATTTCTGTTGTAGTTGCTCTTTCGTTTAAACTTACTGGATGTCCATGAATTGAGCGCCAGTTGACCCCTTGTAATTGCTCCTTGCCGTCAATTGCCTCCCCAAACAAGTTAAACATCCGCCCCAGCAATCTCTTTCCTACTGGGACTTGTAAGGGACGACCAGTGTCGATCGCTCTATCTCCTCTAGCTAATCCTTGAGTAGGAGTTAGAGCCATCCCTCTTACTATCTCCGAACTGAGATAGGCTACTACCTCGATCGCCACGCGATCGTCTTTCCCTGCTCTTAATAAGCTATGGAGTTGGGGAAGAGAGCGGGAAAAGCGAATGTCAATAATGCTACCTCTAATCGCAACTACTCTACCTTCCCAGGCTCGATTCGGCTCTTCCCGTTTACTCATTTCCGTTACCACTTTTAGCTTACTGGGCTATCAACTATTCGCTGAAAGCAACAGTTAGCTGTTTTGCGGAGTTTATACTTTCTCTCCTTCATAAGGTTCGCCTTCAAAGGGCTGAACACCGCTCTTAGGATAGTCGTCATCGCTAGGCCCAAAAATTCTGGCGAATCCGCTCATAATCGATTGAATCATTTGCTTGAACCATTGCCACATAATTCCAACCTTCCTTAATTCTTGCTACTTTTCTTCTATATTTGAAGAATTTACCGCTGTTTTAATATCTTTATGTATTTCTACTTTGATTATAAGCTTTTCCCTAACTTTGAGTTCATCAAGCTTATTTTTCTTTACATAAGTGTGTAGGTGAAAATAAATATATAACCTATAAAACCCAAATTTAGTTAATCTATTTTCAATTGATTGATTTGTAATTGTCTTATAGGTTCAAAAACATTCTGGCGATATAGAAGTAAATTAATACTCCTAAAACATCAACTGATGTAGAAATAAAGGGAGAGGACATTAATGCTGGATCGAGACCCAACAAATGGAAAAAAAACGGCAGCGCCGAGCCAGCAGTAGCAGCCAAAGTAGAGATTGCCACTAAACTCACTCCTACTGATATGGCAACGGACAAATTCCCCTGAAGCAACCAATAAGCCCAGACAGTAGCTACTATCCCTAAAATTGACCCTAATAAAGCTCCTGCCAGTGCCTCACGGAAGATTACTTGTCCGGGTCCTAGATCCTTAATTTCGTCAGTATTTAAACCGCGAATCACCACTGTAGAAGTCTGAGAACCTACGTTTCCCCCTGTTCCTGTGAGTAAGGGAATAAATATAGTCAGACTTACTACCTTTTGTAAAAGTCCTTGTTGAGAGCTAATGATCGAGCCAGTCACAGTATTAGTTAATAACAACACAAATAACCAGATCACTCGTTTGCGGGCAACAGTAAATAGAGAACTTTGAAAATAACTATCCCCATCTGACTGTACAGCTCCCAAAGCGTAAATATCCTCAGTCGCTTCCTTCTCCAAAATATCAATAACATCATCTACAGTAACTACTCCTACTAAACGCTGCTCTCGATCTACCACTGGTATTGCCAATAAGTCATAGCGTTGGATCAATTTTGCTACTTCTTCTTGATCTGTATCTGTGTGAACGCAGACGACATCACGAGTCATAATTGCGCCGAGAGTTTCTTCGGGAGCAGAAATTACCAAATCTCGCAGGGAAACAATTCCTGTTAAGCATCGGGAGGAATCAGTAACGTAAAGATAATAGATAACTTCAGTAGCATTTGCTAAGCTGCGAATTCTTTCTAGAGCTCCACTGACAGTTAAATTTTCTTTGAGAGAGATATACTCAGGTGTCATGATCCGCCCTGCTGTATCCTCTTCATAACCCAACAGTAGTGCGGTAGTTTGTCTTTCTCCTGGACTCAGTTGTTCTAGTAAGCGCCGCACAACTTTAGCTGGCAACTCGTCAAATAACCTAGCTCGATCGTCTGGAGACATTTTGTCTACAATGTCAATAACTTCTTGACGCTTGAACTCTTGTATTAAGGACTGTTGTACCGCTGAGTCTAGATACTCGTAGACTTCAATTGCCTCTGATTTAGGCAACAAGCGGAAGGCAATAACCTGCATCGATTCTGGCAAGCCTTCGATCGCCTCAGCGATATCTACTGGCTGCACTGGCGATAATAAGGCTTTTGCTCCTTGTAAGTTTTCCTGTTCGAGCAGTATTTGCAGTTGGCTGCGTACCAACTGTCGTAGTTCAGCTCTGGAGGTTGTTTGGATCGGAGTGTTATTGTCAGTCAAGGTCTACCTTCTTTAATAGAACTCTTTCCATAAAGTGACATTTTTAAATACCTATTCTAGGTAAATGTTACGAATTGTAACAGTTTGGGGGCTTCTGCTTGAAACTTCCATACCGTATTAGCTTAATATTCAAAGAGAATAGGTTCGGTTGCATTGTTTGTTTCAGATGTTGATGTTTTTTCCAAAACGTAACGACAGGCTTGTTTCCGAAATATCTATCTTGTCAAATTTCTAATTTTTGGAGACAATCCATGTCTATTTACGTCGGTAATTTATCTTACGAGGTAACAGAAGAAGACCTCACTAATGTTTTTTCCGAATATGGAAGCGTTAAACGAGTTTATCTACCCACCGATCGGGAAACCGGACGCAAGCGCGGTTTTGGTTTCGTCGAAATGTCTAGCGAAGCTGAAGAAGATACAGCAATAGAAACTTTAGATGGCGCTACCTGGATGGGACGTAATATGAAAGTTAATAAAGCTAGACCTCGCGAAACTCGCGAGAATAGAAACCAAAATTTTTCACGTAGCCGCTATTAATACACAGTTGCGTTTAGAATTTTACTCTCAGGACATAGATAGGAGCAAGAGAAGAGGGAAAGAATTAGTTATTTCCTGAACCTTCTCAATCAGTCTGGTGAACTCGCCGCGAATAATTGAGGTTAGAGACAAAAAGTTTCTCTCGGCGGGGGCAGCCAGACTTCGCAGATTGGGTCAGAGCCTGTCT
>JBFRWL010000631.1:0-6465 GCA_051439565.1 Prochloraceae cyanobacterium | reverse complement strand
CGTGGGCTCGGAGATGTTTATAAGAGACATATCCAAAAGTGACTCCCAGAATAGACATAAATAAAGTGCCGCCAACTGATAGCTGTAAGGCAAATTTTTCGAGTTTATGACTACTCATAGTTAGTAGGCCTCTTGCAAAATTATCGAAGCAATTATTTTTGATGGTGTATTTGTCAATTATTGTCCCTATTGCCTTTTGCCTAACTTGTGCAAGAAGTCTCTTCACTAATTGTTTCCTTCTGCCCTCTGCCTCCTGTCTCCTGCAAAGAACTCTATTCCATGCGAGCAAGAATAGCTTTCATTTGTGGTGTTGCTAGAAAGACTTGAGTATCGTTTAGCAGACGCTTACCCCAAAGATTTTCTTCCAGAAACTCTAGGTCGGCATAGCGACTGTCGAGTTCTAGTGCTGCTTCTGCTAGTTTGACGCTCCTGTCCCGCTGACCTTGAGTATAAAGGGCTACAGCTATTGCTAGCTGAGGTTCTGGTTGCTCTTTATCAATTTTGAGGGCTGCTTGCCAATTTTTAAGAGCTCCTTTGATATCGCCCATTTCATATTGAACCAGCCCGATATTATTAATTGCCGGCCAGAATTTTTTTTCCAGAGCAAAAGCTTTTTGATAAGATTCGATCGAGCGAGAGTATTGTCCTAGTTTTAAGTAAGCATTGCCTAGATCGAATAGAGCTTCTGGAGAATTAGGTTTGAATTTTAAACCTGCTTCTAATTGAGCCACAGCATCTCGATAATTACCCTGTCTAAAATAAGCAGAGCCGAGAGAAAATAAAATTCCTTCTTCTTTAGGAGCAAGTTGACGCGATTTTTCCAAAGCCTCTACTGCTTGCTCGAACTCTTCTTGTTGCAAGTACAAACTTCCCAAAATAAACCAACTCTGAAATATATTGGGAGCTAATTGAGTTGCTAGCTTGGCTCTGGGAAAAGCTAGATCGTATTGCCCAAAAGCCACTAATTGTGCCGCATCTTGTACCAGCTTTAGCCCTTGCTCCTCTAATTCCTTAGAATCTAGTTCCAAAGTGTAGGGTAAAAGTGCTTGTGCAAAAACAGGCGTAGCCATACTCCATAAATTTAGACTCCATAAACTTACACAAGCTAGAAGAGAAAATAACCAATTACGCTTGAGCACTATAATTGCCTCGCTGCAAATAACTATATTTATCAATCTATCTACCTAGTGGTGGATTGAAAAAAAGAGCGCTATTCATTCTAGCAAAAAGTCAACTTTTATCATGAAAAGTCCCAGAAGTCGATCTAAGTCAGCTGGAAGTAGCACAAGCAGTAAATATCCGCGCCGATGCCTATAGCGATCGAGTTGTCACTCAGAAAGGACAAACTGGCGTAATGGTTCTTGATCGCAACAACAAACCCCAGTTTAAATAAGACGAATTAATTAGAAAATGGAATAACAAAGACCGGAAAATTATTAAAAGTTGTAACTATTTGGTACAGAATAAAAAAATTTATCCATCAAGCTTAGCTACTGCGATACCCTAGTTTGAGTGCCTTAAGATACTCGATTACAAAACAACGTCTCATGACAGTTTCTAGTTCTGCCCGTACCATTCATATCGGTTCCCGCAAAAGCCAGCTAGCATTAGTTCAGACTTACTGGGTACAGGAACAACTCCAGAAACATTTCCCCCAGAGAAAGTTTGAGGTAGAGACGATGAGTACTCAGGGGGATAAAATTCTCGACGTAGCACTCTCTAAAATTGGAGATAAGGGGTTATTTACCAAAGAATTAGAGCTGGGAATGCTTAATAATCAGATAGATTTGGCGGTTCATTCCCTTAAAGATTTGCCGACTAATCTACCAGAAGGCTTGACTTTAGGATGCGTTACAGAAAGAGTCAATCCTGCTGATGCTTTGGTAGTGCATCCCAAACACCAAGACAAGCAGATAGATACTTTACCAGAAGGCGCTGTAATTGGTACCTCATCCCTACGGCGTTTGGCACAACTGCGCTATCATTTTCCCCATCTTACTTTTAAAGACGTTCGCGGCAATGTTAATACTAGACTGGCTAAACTAGATGCTGAAGAATATGATGCCATTATCTTAGCAGTAGCTGGATTGCAAAGACTGGGCATGGGCGATCGGGTACACCAAATTATTCCTAGTGAAATCTCTCTACACGCAGTCGGTCAAGGAGCGCTAGGAATTGAATGTCGCCAAGATGATACAGAAGTATTAGAATTAATCAAAGCTCTCGAACATCCAGCAACGCGCGATCGCTGCTATGCCGAACGTGCTTTCTTGCGAGAACTAGAAGGCGGTTGTCAAGTCCCCATTGGCGTTAATACCAAAATAGAGGGAGAAACTCTCACCTTGACAGGTATGGTTGCTAGCTTGGATGGCAAGCGACTGATTAAAGATACTATGAGTAGTAAAGCTAGCGATGCCGAACAGTTGGGACGCAAACTGGCGCAGCATCTACGTACATTAGGTGCTGAAGAAATTTTAGCCGAAATTTTTGCTCAAATCGAACGAGGATGAGCAGTAAGAGGTCAGAGGTCAAGGGTAACAAAAAATAGCAAATATCTAACACCTAACACCTATCTTCACTAGTTTTCACCGAGCAAATAGTACTGCTACTGTAGGGAAACCAAGCCATTGAGGGTGGGGTTTCCTAACCTGCTTGTCTTGGCAAGAAATTATTACAATAGCATCAGTAAAACAAAATTTATTCGAGAAGCTTAACTCATTTTGGCTACCGACTTGAAGCGGGACATGTTGTTTAAGACTAGGTGTCAGGTGTTAGGTCTTAGGTGGTAGATAGTAAACTGATGTGCATTTAAATAGCACTTTCTCCAGTTTTAGGGAAACTCTAAAATCCTTTTTCCCTCTCCCCCTCCCCCACTCTCCCCCTCTATCTCAACAAAAATTAACCTCAAACCTAATACCTTCTCACCACCAAAATGTAACAGCTTAAGTTGATAATCCTCATTTTTTTCGGTGTTTATTAAGTAGATAAAGTACGAGAAAATGCAACCGACAAATCCACAAAAATTTACAGAAAAATCCTGGGATGCTATTGTTCGCACTCCTGACATTGCTAAAGAAAATAAACACCAGCAAATTGAAAGCGAACACTTAATGAAATCCCTGCTCGAACAAGAGGGACTGGCAAGCAGTATATTTAACAAAGCAGAGATAAGCGTCCAAAGATTGCGGGATAAAACTAATGACTTTATTGACCGCCAACCTAAAGTAGCGAATCTGGGTAACTCTGTTTACTTAGGACGCAGTTTAGATACCTTACTCGATCGGGCGGAAAATTTCCGTAAAGAATTTGGCGATGAATATATCTCTATCGAGCATTTGATTATTGCCTATGGGGAGGACGATCGCTTTGGCAAGTCACTATTTAAAGAATTTGGTTTAGACGAAAACAAACTTAAGGAGATTATCAAACAAGTGCGAGGTTCTCAAAAAGTAACCGACCAAAACCCAGAAGGTAAATACCAATCCTTAGAAAAATACGGTCGCGACCTAACTCAACTGGCGCGTGAGGGCAAATTAGATCCGGTAATTGGTCGAGATGAAGAGATTCGCCGCACTATTCAAATTCTATCTCGACGGACAAAGAATAATCCGGTCTTGATTGGGGAACCTGGAGTTGGTAAAACAGCAATTGTAGAAGGACTAGCGCAACGAATTGTTAACCGCGACGTGCCCGAATCTTTGCGCGATCGCCAATTAATTGCCCTCGATATGGGTGCGCTAATTGCTGGCGCTAAATACCGAGGAGAATTTGAAGAACGCCTCAAAGCAGTTCTCAAAGAAGTTACCGAGTCCGAAGGTACTATCATCATGTTTATTGACGAGATCCACACTGTAGTCGGTGCTGGTGCTACTCAAGGCGCGATGGATGCAGGTAACTTACTCAAACCCATGTTAGCTAGGGGAGAACTGCGCTGTATTGGTGCAACCACTCTGGACGAATATCGCAAGTATATTGAAAAGGACGCCGCTTTAGAGCGCCGCTTTCAATCAGTCTATGTAGGCGAACCTAGCGTAATCGATACCATTTCTATTCTGCGGGGTCTCAAGGAACGCTACGAAGTTCACCACGGTGTCAGAATCTCCGATACAGCTTTAGTAGCCTCGGCGATGCTTTCTAACCGATATATTAGCGATCGCTTCCTTCCCGATAAAGCTATTGACCTGGTTGACGAAGCAGCAGCTAAGCTGAAAATGGAGATTACCTCCAAACCAGAAGAACTCGATGAAATCGATCGCAAAATTTTGCAGCGGGAAATGGAACGCCTTTCTTTGCAAAAAGAAAATGACGATCTTTCTCGAGAAAGGCTGAAAATACTCGAAAAAGAGTTAGCCAATCTTAAAGAAGAACAATCCCAACTTAACGCTCAGTGGCAATCAGAAAAAGAGGTGATCGACCAAATTCGCACCCTCAGAGAAGAAATCGACCAAGTTAATTTGGAAATTCAACAGGCGGAAAGGGATTACGACTTAAATCGTGCTGCTGAATTGCGCTATGGCAAACTGACTGATTTACAGCGACAAGTCAAAGAAATCCAAAATAAATTGGCAGAAAAACAAACTAGTGGTCGTTCTCTGCTGCGAGAAGAAGTAGTGGAGTCGGATATTGCCGAAATTATTGCCAAGTGGACGGGAATTCCTCTGAGCAAGCTGGTAGAGTCAGAAAAAGAAAAGCTGCTGCACCTAGAAGATGAACTCCATCAACGGGTAGTCGGACAAGATGAAGCAGTCTGCGCTGTGGCTGATGCGATTCAGCGATCGAGAGCAGGTTTAGCCGATCCTAATCGTCCTACCGCTAGTTTTATTTTCCTTGGTCCTACAGGTGTGGGCAAAACCGAATTAGCTAAGGCGTTGGCGGCGAACCTGTTTGACACTGAAGAGGCGCTGGTACGCATCGATATGTCCGAGTATATGGAAAAACACGCCGTTTCTCGCTTAATTGGCGCTCCTCCAGGGTATGTCGGTTATGAAGAAGGTGGACAGCTAACAGAAGCAATCAGAAGGCGACCTTATTCAGTCATCCTGTTTGACGAGATTGAAAAGGCGCACCACGATGTTTTCAATGTGATGCTGCAAATCCTCGATGACGGGCGTTTAACTGACGCTCAGGGTCACGTGGTAGATTTCAAGAATACGGTCATTATCATGACCAGCAATATCGGTTCTCAGTACATCTTGGATGTAGCTGGGGATGATTCCCAATATGAGGAGATGCGATCGCGCGTGATGGAAGCAATGAACAACAGCTTCCGACCAGAATTTCTTAACCGCATTGATGAAGTAATTATCTTCCACGCTTTGCACAAAGAACAACTGCGGCAAATTATTCAGTTACAAATTAAACTTTTAGAACAACGTTTAAGCGAGCAAAAATTGTCTCTAAAACTTTCTGAAGCTGCTTATAGCTTCTTAATTGAAGTCGGTTACGACCCAGTATATGGTGCCAGACCTATTAAGAGAGCAGTGCAAAGATATTTAGAAACTGCTATTGCTAAAGAAATTCTGCGCGGTACGTTTAAGGCAGGAGATACAATTTTTGTCGATGTTGAGGACGAACGTTTAACCTTTAAACGTTTACCTGTAGAAATGTTTACTTCTTGACATCCTCCCCGCCTATTCAGATAGACGGGGATTCCCAATTCTAACTAGCCTGAGCTAGCCATTTGATCAGGTTCCTGCTTCACGGAGCGCTCTAACGAGCCCTCTCCACAGGCTAAAACGGCGTGTCCCGCCGCTAGGATATTTTTGGCTGCCACAAAGTCTGCGTTCTCTGAGTATCCGCATTTTTGGCAACTAAACTTGGCTTGGCTTTTTCGATTATCTTTCTCGGTATGCCCACACGTGGGGCAACACCGAGAAGTATTCCTTGGATTAATCAATACAAGTTCTCCCCCAAGCCATGAGAGTTTGTATTTGAGCATCATCTCGAAGGCAAACCAACCCTGGTCTAATATCGAGCGATTAAGTCCAGACTTAGCAGCAACATTTCTTCCGGGATTCTCCAAATCTCCTTTTGCAGATGCGCTCATGTTAGACACCTTCAAATCCTCTAACACAACAACGCTGTGGTTTTTAGCTATGTTTGTGCTGAGTTTTTGAAGAAAATCAAACCGAGAGTTGGCCATCTTAATATGGAGTTTGGTTATCTTGGATTTGAGTTTCTTCGAGTTACTTGAAAACTTTGTTTTCTTGGCAAGTTGACGTTGAAGCTTGGCGAGCTTCTTTGATAGTTTCTTAAAAGCATTTAATGGGGCAAAATACTCGCCATTTGAAAGAGTTAAAAATCTGGCGATACCTCTATCTCCCCCAATAATTGTGGGAGAAGGGTGTGCTGGCTCAGGTATTACGTACTCGACTTGAATGGAAGCAAACCAGCGAGCGCCTCGTTTGTCGATGGTAATATTTCTTGGTGTCCCATATATTTCCTGGCTATTTATATAGCTAACCC
>JBFRWL010000630.1:0-9167 GCA_051439565.1 Prochloraceae cyanobacterium | reverse complement strand
CTGTAGTAGAATATCTCAAATATACTGCACCAGGCTTTGTCTATAGTGTGGGCATTTCTCCACCCAACGCTGCTGCTACCCTAGCAGCGATCGAATTACTCAAAGCAGAACCAGAACGAGTTGAACGATTGCATCAGCGCTCTAAACTGTTTCTGGAATTGGCGCAAGAGAGAGGACTCAATACGGGTACGAGTCAAGATTCTCCAGTGGTGCCTATTATTGTTGGCGATAGCTTAAAATCTGTAGAACTTTCCCACAAACTCTTCAAGCGCGGCATTAATGTTCCGTTTATGTTCTACCCCTCTGTACCGCAAAATTCTGCACGCCTACGTTTCTTCATCACTTGCAACCACACAGAGGAGCAAATTCGCTTAACAGCAGACATCCTGGCTGAAGAGGTAGCGCAACTAGAAAAGAAAATGTAACTATAGAGGCTAACAAATCCTACACCTAAGTAAGAGGGAAACAGTTTCTTGTCTATTCTGTTACCTGTTGCTTTTTAAAGCTTAATTTGAACCTCCTGTATAATTAGCCTATTTGAGAAACTCGTCATCTTCTACTTTAATAAAACTATGATTGAAAATTCACTCTTAAAAGACAAATTAGAAAATTTTGTCAGCGCTACTCCTGATGTTGAGGGAGCTGTTACAGTTAGTCCTGATGGCTTGACGATCGCCTCTGTATTGCCTGCTACTTTAGATGAAGAAAGAACAGCAGCAATGTCGGCGGCGATGCTTTCTTTAGGCGATCGCATTGCTCAGGATTTAGCTAGAGGAACGATCGAGCGCATTTTAGTTGAGGGAGAAAAAGGCTACAGCATTCTAGTTGGCTGTGGGGAGGACCTAGTGTTGTTGATTTTGGCAACTAAACAAGTCGAGCAAGGGATACTATTTGTCGCAATCAATCGCTTGTCAGAAGAAATTACCCCCTTACTAGCTTAATTTACATTGGGATTATTATCTACTTAAGTACCCGAGCCAACTAATTAACCCCAATTGAAAGCTCTAATTTTTGCTTCAAGAGCTGCATCAACTGGGGCAAAGACTTCCGCTCAGATAAACTAAGAACTTGATGCCCCTCAGCTTCATACAGGTAGTTTAACCGTAATTCTACGGAGCAGTAATCGTCTCTCTATCTACCAAGGCTTTCAGCTTAAGTCGTCCCAGCACTTTTTTTAAATCCCCTTTGAGTCCTGAGGACTGGCGACTGGTTCCTAAATGCAACTGCTTCAGAGTGCAAGTACGCATGGAGGGTTCAAACACTGCATGACAGGATTGGCCACGCGCTTTGGCGCTATACATAGCCGTGTCCGCATCCCGCAACAGTTGTGCGGGCTCTGAGTAGACCTGATTACTAGTCAGGGCAATGCCAATACTAGCAGAGACGAATAGTTCTCGGTTGTTGAGCATAAAGGGCTTTTTTAATGCCTGATGGATGCGCTCTGCTACATTAATGACTTGATCTTGATTTTTAAACTCTTCTAACAGAATGACAAATTCATCTCCTCCCAGACGGGCAATTATGTCGCTAGCTCGCTGGCATTTTTTTAATCGCTGAGTCAAGTCTATCAGCAGTTGGTCTCCGGTTAAGTGACCGAGGCGATCGTTAATTATCTTAAAGCGATCTAGATCCAGAAACAGTAAACCAACTTGCCTTTCTGGATGTCGTTGCTGCCGCTTGAGTGCTTGGTTGAGGCACTCCATCAACAAAGAGCGGTTAGGAAGACCAGTGAGGGAATCGTGAAGAGCATCATGTTGTAGCTTCGCCTCAGCTTGCTTGTGTTCAGTCATATCTCGAGCGACGCAATACAATAAACTTTCTTCTGCAACTGGAAAGGCTGTCCAAGCTAGCCACTTATAATCACCACCTTGAGTACGGTAGCGATTCTCGAAGTAGAGCGTGGGTTGACCTGTGCTAATTTTTTCTAATTCGGCTAGTGTGGAGGCTCGGTCATCGGGATGAATAAAATTAATAAACGGCTGTGCTAGCAGCTCTTCTTTGCTATAGGACAGTGTTTTTTCAAATGCTGGGTTCAAAAGCTTAAAGTAGCCGTCTGTTCCGGCTACGCAAAATAAATCTAGGGAAAGATTGAAAAAACGCTCTAGCTCTTTTTCTTCGCTCTGAAGTTTTCGGCTATCCTGTTCTAAGGCTTGCTTGAACGTCTCTAACAGCGACGGATTGGTCAGAGCTAGTATTAAGGGCACAACTGATCTATTGCTTATGACCATGTAGCAAGCTAGCAAAGCTGTCAGACCTTGGCTCAAAGCCAACAGCCAGTATGCTGGATGCCAAAGTGTCCACACTGCTATCAGATGAGTAGTGCCGCTAATAAAGAGCAATAGGCTCAAGAAGACAAAGATTCCTTTGAAGGGCAACTTCTCTCGCTGGCGAACCAAGTAGAGCAGCGAGAGCCCCATCAAATAGTAAGCCAGCAGAATTAGTGAGTGGGAAAAAAACTGTAGCCAGAATAATCCTGTCGGCCAAAGAGCACAAGGCTCGTGAGTAATATACTGGGTTGAGAAAAATAAGTCTTTAAATTTCATCATCCTTAGACTAGCTGAACTCGAGAAAATCTCTTGTTGAAGTTAATTGCTCTGCCGCATTTCTTAGCTGTATTCTCAGGATTTTCTGAGTTGATTTCTAGCGGATAATTACGGTTAAGCTAATTGGGAAGCTCAAAGATTCAGTAGATTTACCTAAAGACTCATTAGATTTATTGATTAATTGTTTAGTTGCAAGGAAGGTTCTAAGAGCAGCCGGGAAAGTAGTGCTGACCTTTCAATCATCTGATCTAGATAGACGAATTCTCCTGGAGCATGAGCTCCGTCACCTACTGCTCCTAAACCATCTAAAGTTGGCGTCCACAAACTAGTAGTATTACCGTCAGAACCGCCACCAGCAGTTCCCTGTTCAATTTCAACCCCTAACTGGTCAGCTGCCGACTGAGCTAACTGCCAAAGTTTCTGATTACCTGGAGTTTTCTCCATCGGCGGACGACCGATGCGACCTTCGACGATCAGTTGGGTACCTGGAGTATTCGGCTCTAGACTGAGAATTTTTTGCTCGATCTGTCGCGCGTCCTCTTGGCGCAGAACCCTTACGTCTACCACTGCTTTACTCTCTGGTGCAATTACGTTGGGACGGATGCCGCCGTCGATTGTGCCGACATTAATAGTTATTCCTTTCTCGACATCGTTGAGGGCAAATAACTTCTGAATGATAAAGGACAGCTCTAAAATGGCACTAGCTCCTTTCTCTGGTTCTAAACCGGCATGAGCCGCCTTGCCAATTACTCTAATTGTAAACCTACCTACACCCTTGCGTTCCGTTTTCAGCTTGCCTGTGGGTCCTAAGGATGGCTCCATCACGAAGGCGCGATCGGCTACCTTTGCTAAGCGTTGAATGTGACTCCTCGATTCACGGCTACCAATCTCTTCGTCTGAGTTGATGAAAATAACTGGTGCTACTTCTGGCTCAAGTTGCCTCTCAATCTTTTCGATCGCTTATCAAAAGTCTACCACGTCAGACATGGAAGCGCAAGACATGGTAGAATATTGGTGACAAAGTAGGGTTAATAAGCATTATGGCTGTTAAAGGGACAATAAATAATCCTCTAGGAATAAACCAGTACGAAGACAACCGCTCGAAAAAAAGTATTGGTATTAGACTTAGGCGGGATATAGAACAAAGACTGAGAGATAAAGCTCAAGCAGAAGGCAAAACTTTTACCCAAGTTTTGGAAGAAACAATTTTAGTTGCTTGGGAGATGGAAAAATCTGCATGATCAATCCTTATCCGCCATCCGCATTCCCAAGCCAAAAAGAGCGCACATTTCGTGAGGGTGAAAGGGCGTGGAAAACCCGCAGGAAATTAAGCAGATACGCTGGTTGCCGGAGGTTTCCCTTCGCGCAATGGCTCCTGTCAATGATTACGCCCCTTCATCGGGTGAACCTTTTTTTTATCTTTTTGCTTGACTATTATATCAAGTTCGAGGATGGTATTAATAGGTAAGGAAGACAATCGTCTTAAGCATCGTTACAATCGTCACCAAGGCTGTGTTGAGCCAATCGACAATGAAGATTGATTTGATGACGGGGATTGAGAATTTAATCATTCTACTGATAACTGGTAATTGTATTTCGAGCTATTCTTGCCGCTTGAGCCAATAGCAGTGAGAGTCTTGAGAGATTTAATAGTCAAGAAAATTGGCAATTAACGAATTAATAAGTAAATTTGGTGAAATGTGTAGTTTTTTAGTTACGGTCGTTATTGATCTGTTTTAAGAAGGCTTTTCGCCTTCGTCATAGGCGAGCTTTTTTAGATTGTGAAAAAAAGGTTTGGAACTAAGACTTAACAATCTGCACCGAACAAGGACTCCGGCGGAGGACATAATTGCTAACACTTCCCAGAACCATTTCCTGAAGTCAAGAATGTCCTCTGCTACAAACCTTTGTCAAATTAATATATAAATCTTTAAAATTTGAAAAAGGAGATAAGAATAAATGTCAGACGAACAGAAAAGACTATCATCAAAACAAAGATCGCGTCGCAATTTTTTGAGACAATCGCTGACAACAGCAGGAGCGGCGCTTACGGCTCCATCTTTACTTAATGCCTGTCAAAATAGAAAAGAATCTGCCTCGAATTCACTAGTTGAAGGCGAAACTATGATCGGACTGAAAATAAACGGTAAGTTGCACAGGCTTAATCTCGAGCCGCGAGTGACGTTGTTAGATGCACTGCGGGAAAAGCTGGGATTAACTGGAAGTAAGAAAGGTTGCGACCACGGTCAATGCGGAGCCTGTACGGTACTAATTAACGGTCAGCGAGTCTATTCCTGCCTCACTTTAGCGGTGATGCAAGAAGGGAAAGAAATTACGACGATCGAAGGCTTAGCAACGGGAGATAATCTGCATCCAATGCAAACTGCCTTTATCGATAATGACGGCTTTCAATGTGGCTATTGTACGCCCGGACAAATATGTGCTTCAGTTGCTTTGCTAGATGAAGTTAAAAACGGTTGTGCTAGTTATCTTACTCTCGATCTAACTAATCCGCCCCCATTAGCAAATTTATCCGAAGCTGAAATAAAAGAGCGACTGAGCGGCAATCTGTGCCGTTGCAGCGCCTACAATGGCATTGTCGCTGCCGTGCAGCAATCTATTGGACAAACCCCGCCCTCGCCGGCAGCTTCAATTCAGGGAAGATAAGTTAATGAAAAATTTTGCTTATGTCCGCACTAGCTCGGTTAAAGATGCTGTCCAACGGGCGACAAATGATCGCCAAGCCATGTTTATTGCCGGCGGAACTAATTTAGTAGATCGCATGAAAGCGTTTCTAGACGAGCCATCCCAACTTCTGGACGTATCTAGTTTGTCGATGAAACAAATCGAAGCAACGCCAGAAGGAGGCTTAAAAATTGGCGCGTTAGTGAGCAATACAGCTCTAGCCGATAATACTGACGTAAGGCGCAATTACCCCCTGCTTTCTCGGGCAATTCTAGCCGGAGCTTCGCAACAAATCCGTAACATGGCAACGGTAGGTGGAAATCTGATGCAGCGTACTCGCTGTCCTTATTATTACGACACTGCTTTTGCTTGTAACAAGCGCCAACCAGATACTGGCTGTCCAGCGGCAACTGGTATTAATCGTATTCACGCCATTTTTGGAGCTAGCGCTCGCTGCGTGGCAGTTAATCCCTCGGATATGTGCGTGGCACTAGCAGCATTGGAGGCGATAGTTGAAGTTCAAGGAGTGCAGGGTAAACGACGAATTCCCTTGGTAGACTTCCACCGTCTGCCGGGCAATACTCCCGATCGCGATACCAATTTAGAAACTGGTGAATTAATTACAGGAGTAATTGTGCCTCCCATATCCTTTGCTCGCTCGGGAGTATATCTTAAACTGCGAGATCGCGCTTCTTATGCCTTTGCTTTAGTTTCGGTAGCAGCGGCTTTAGAAGTTTCCGGAGAAAAAATTCAAAATGCTCGCATTGCCCTGGGTGGAGTTGCTCACAAGCCCTGGCGTGCAACTGAGGCAGAAGAGTTTGTAATCGGCAAGACGGCAAATAAATCTACCTTCGAGGGAGCAGCAGAAATTGCGCTAAAAGATGCCAAACCGCTTGCTCATAACGGATTTAAAATTGAACTGTCTAAGCGTGCAATTCGTCGCGCTCTCGCCGTTTCAGCCAAAGGAGGAGGTGTGGCATGAATCAGATTATCGGTACATCAGTTAGTCGCAAGGACGGACGAGCCAAGGTTACGGGAACGGCAACTTACGGAGCAGAACACCAAATTCCGGGTCTGGTTCACGGCTATTTAGTAACCGCAGCGATCGCCAACGGACGCATTCGCAATATCGACACTCAAGCGGCAGAGCAAGCGCCCGGAGTTATAGCAGTTTTCACCCACAAAAACAAGCCCAAGGTCTTTAAACCTACTAATAACTGGGTGAGTTCAAAAATTTACGAGGCGCGGCTGCCCTTATCGGACGATCGAATTCACTATGCCGGGCAGATCGTTGGCTTGGTAGTAGCAGATAGCTTAGAAAGAGCGAGAGATGCCGCTGATCGGATCGAAATTGAATACCAAACTCAGCCGCCCCAAATTAACGCCGCCAAAGCCACTTATCAAAAAGCTCCTGCTCTGTTTGGGGAAGATTTCGAGTATCAAGAAGGAAAATTCGAGACAGGGGATTTCTCAGCCGGTAGAGCAGGTGCTGCTGCAACGGTAGAAGCAACCTATACTACTGAAATGGAAATTCATGCCCCAATGGAACCTCACGCGCTGGTGGCTCATTGGGAAAATAAAGATGCGGTAACGATTTACGAACCGACTCAGTGGGTAGCATCATCTCAGAGAACTTATGCTGAGCTGTTCGGTCTTCCCGTCGAGCGAGTTCGCATGATCAGTCCCTATATTGGGGGTGCATTTGGTTGCAAGGCATTCCCCTGGTCTCACGGCATCCTCTGTGTCGCCGCCGCCAGAGAAATTCAGCGCCCCCTCAAAGTAGTTGTCTCGCGCCGCCAGATGACCGCTAATACCGGACATCGATCGCACACCGAACAAACTATCCGCTTGGCAGCAAACGGCGACGGGAAATTAATGGCGATCGAACATACAGCCAAATCTTGCACTTCCCCAGTTGAAGTTTTCCCCGAACCCTGTACCGGCATCACTCCCGTCATGTACGCTACGCCGAATATGAGCTTAAAACAAGAGCTTGCCGTACTTAACGTCGGTACGCCTACTTTTATGCGAGCGCCAGGTGAAAATCCAGGCATGTTTGCTCTAGAGTCGGTTATGGACGAGTTGGCATGGGAACTGAAGATAGATCCGGTAGAACTGCGTTTGAAGAACGAAACGCGGGAACATCAGCGCCGAAAACTGCCATTCTCGTCTAAATATTTGGCACAATGTTTGAGAACGGGAGCAGAAAAGTTTGGCTGGAGTCAACGCCAAATGCAACTGCGAGCGCAGCGGCAGGGAGATCTTTTAGTTGGTTGGGGAATGGCAGCCGCAACCTTTCCGGCTTTACGGGGTAGAGCCGAAGCTAAAGTGCGTTTACTGCCTGATGGAACGGCTCATGTTTTAACGTCAGCCAACGACATGGGAACGGGAGCTTATACTGTAGTAGCCATGACTGCTGCTGAAACTCTAGGACTACCATTAGAAAAAGTTAAGGTGGAATTAGGGGACTCAATTTTGCCAAATGGCGGCATAGCTGGCGGTTCCCAAATGACTGCTTCCCTGACTCCTGCCGTTTTAGCTGCTTGTGAGAAGGTACTCCAAACAGCGAACGCACCCAACGCCCAAGTAGCTTTTGCGAAGCTCCGCGAGTCGGGTCTTGCTGCTTTTGAAGCGACTGCATCCTCTGCTCCTGGTGAAGAGGGCAAAAAGTTGGCTTTTAATTCCTGGGGTGCCCATTTCTGCGAAGTTACTGTTGATGAAGAAATTGCTCGTTTGCGGATAACTCGTTGGGTTTCGGTGATGAATATCGGACGAGTCCTTAGCGCCAAAACAGCAGCTTCTCAGGTACGCGGTGGTGTAATTATGGGGATCGGACAAGCTTTAATGGAGGAATGTCATTTTGACCCAGCTAGTGGCTATCCGGTAGTTTATGATTTGGCAACCTATCATTTTCCAGCACACGCAGATATTCCCCGCATTGAAGTCGCTTTTGTTGGCGAGCCAGATCTCAATTTTAATCCGATGGGCGCGCGTGGAGTTGGCGAAATCGCGATTACAGGCGTAGCAGCAGCGATCGCTAATGCCGTCTATCATGCTACTGGCAAGCGCATCTGCAGTTTGCCTATTACTCCTGATAAGTTGTTGATGATTTGATTTAATTATTACCAGACATTTGCCGGAAAAATATGAGTACTGCTGTAAAAAACGTTGCCATTATCGGTGCTGGACTTGGAGGATTGGCTTGTGCGATCGCTTTACGCAAACAAGGTATTGACGTTCGAGTTTACGAGAAAGCGAAAAAATTTCGTCCAGCAGGTGCCGGTTTAGGTCTATTGCCAAATGGTTTCAATTCTCTTGAAGCGATCGATCTGGATCTAGTTAAAGATATAAAAAGTTCTGGTTGTTGCGTAAGCAAAAGCACTTTGAAGAATACTTTAGGGGAGACAATCAGAACTAATCCAAGAAATAACCTATTTTTGGATAAATACGGACATTCATTAGTGACTGTTTGGTGGTGGAATTTACAACAGATATTAGCCTCAAAACTGCCGGAAGAAATAATTAACCTCGATCGTCGCTTTATTGATTTTCAACAAAATAAAGATAGTGTAGAAATATACTTTGAAAATGGAACAACAGCAAGCGCAGATTTATTAATTGGTGCTGATGGGATCAAATCGGCAGTTAGAAAAAAGTTAATTGCTGACGAACAACCAAGATATCTAGGTAGTTTTTGTTGGCAAGCAGTGGTTAAATGCGATCGAAGTTTTATAGAACCTAATGAATTGGTTTTTATCAGAGGAAACAAGCAGTTTATGTATCTTCTCAACCTTGGCGACGGAAACATAAGCTGGATAACTCGTAAATTATCTCCAGAATATCAACTTTCTGCTAATGCTACTGAAACAAAATCTCGTGTTCTCGATGAAATAGCTGATTGGGGAGAACCTATCAAAGCAATTGTACAAGCTACAGATG
>JBFRWL010000629.1:0-11645 GCA_051439565.1 Prochloraceae cyanobacterium | reverse complement strand
GAGCAAGAGATAATAGGTAAAGATGTTCTGCTACTAAAATAGGAAAGCCGATCGGATTGATTACATAGTGCACCATCCTAATCCTGGTTGGTTCCGCTTCTACATCCTCTTGTGTTGCTGGCCTTTCTGGGGGAAGGTCTTGTAACAGTGCTGACTCTGTGGCTGTAAATAAGCGGAAAGGATCGTCTTTGAGAGAGCCACTGGACTTCATGGTTAAGGCTTCAAAACCTAAATTTTCTTGCACTCCGCGCGGTTCTTGTTTACTTTTTTCAGCTCGATCGCGTAAGTATCTTTGTGGAATCCGCAAGCTTTGCTGTTTTTGTCCAGTTTTTAACTCAAATTCACCGATAAATGGGGTAATATTGCGACTGGGAATCCCTTCGCTGGAGATAAACAAGGTTTTTCTGGGAGAAAGTGCCATTCCTTCAGGATCGATAGTTCCAGGAGGATAAGTTTTTCCCTGTTCGTTTTTAATGAAGGTTACATCTTCAATTTCTACTTTTTCGATGCTGACTTGACCTGAGTTGTTTTGATCGAGCTGCAAATTTAAGGTATAGAATCTAGCTGGGGCTAGGTTGCTGCGATCGTCAGAAAGAGCGTAGAAGCGACCACGATCGCGATCGTAGGTGATGGCAGATAATCCACCTACAGGGGTATTCTTAAAGGTCGTCTTCGGTAACTGATACTCTCCGAGAAATTCTAGGGAGAGTTTGGGAAATATTCGCTCTTGTGCCATTACTTGTGGAGATGTTCCGCAAGCTGTCAAGCATAAGACGAGAACGATTTGGCACAAAACTAACTTGAATAGATGAGATAGCTGAAATAGGCGATCGCTCACTGGCTTTATCCTCTATTCTTGATTTGATGTTCTTGCTTCTATTGAATAGCGCCTACTTAGGGTTAAATTTTGACTAAACAAATGTCAACATCTATTCTAAGCTCAAAAAAAACCGATCGGTAAAATACGCCGATCAGTACCCAATTTCCTATAATATATTCTCTATTTTTTCGGTAAGATCTTAGCCACATATTTAATATTTCTTAACCAAAAATAATAATGAATTATTTATCAAGTAATCTGTAGAATAGTAACTTAAGAAAATGAACGGTAATAAAAGTTGCGTACAAATACTTAATCGGATAATTGCGATCGCATCTGTTGTGTTGGCAACAATAATTGAACCAAGATTGAATAGATCGCTGATTCTAGCACAAACAGATGAATTTAATCCCTTAGAGACTACAACTCCAGACCCTTTACTGCCAAACCCACCAGTGAAGCGTCCCTTAAGTCCCTTAGAACGTTTTCGACTCAAAGAGACTCTAGATGAGTTAGACAAACAGGCTGCTGCTCAACTAGAAGCCGGAAAAGAGCAAGAGGCTTTTACTATCTGGTATCGGGTACTAAGATTGCAGCGAGAATTAGATAGATTAGGAGAGGTACGAGCCTTAGGAAAAATAGGGGCAATTGCTTGGGAAAGAAGTCGCTCAGCTGATGTCAAGATAATTACTCAACGCTTGCAAGCAGTTGAGCAGGAAGTATCCTTACAGGGAACGCTCGATCCTGTTTTGTTAACTGCTTTCGGTCAAGCATATCAGCAAATAAGAGAAGTAAATAAAGCTCTGGAAATTTATCAACAAATTCTAGCTAATGTTCGCCAACAAGAAGATAAAAAAACAACTATAGCTGCTTTAAAGACTATTGGACAACTGTATTTGGCTAAATTTGATTACACTCAAGGTGCGGCAATTTATGAGCAATTGTTAAGCTTAGCTCGGCAGCAACAGGATCATTTTAGTCAAGGGCTTTATCTTCGTCAATTAGCGGAAATTTACAATCAGGCATTACAGCCAGAAAACGCTTTGCGCATTAAGCAGCAACTACTTGAGGATTATCTTAAAAATGAGCAAATCGATCGCCTACCAACACTTAAAATCTCTATAGCTTCTGATTATGAAGCTCTCAAGCAGCCAGAACAAGCTAGCCAAAACTATCAGGAAGCCTTTGAGTTAGCACGATCTTGGGAACAGTTTGCTGCTGCTACTGAAGCCTTGGAAAAATTGGCAAATCTCTATCTAGCTTATGAGCAAAAAAACTTTGCGCTGGAAATCTATCAACGACTACTTCAGCTAGAGCAGCAATCTTATAATTTCTATGGTTTAATGAACACTTACGATCGCATCGGACAAATTTATTTAGAGCAAGAAAACTACTCTCAAGCTTTAGAGGCATTTGAGCAAGGTTTGGCAATTGCCAGTTCATTAAAATACCAACAGACTTACTTCCGCGATCGCATTCAACTAATCAACGAACAACTCGATAGGTCAAATTAATCAGCCTTATCTTGCACTATTAAAACTGAACAGTGAGCTTGATGAATGACGTAGTTGCTTACGCTTCCTAGAAACATTTCCGATATACCCGTCCGACCTCTGCGACCAATGACAATTAGATCCGCTCCCCACATTTTAGCTAGAGAGCAAATTTGCGGTCCTGGCTCTCCAATTTTATGGTCAAATTCTGTAGGTATTCCCTTTTCAGTTGCTCTTTGGCAAAAACTGCTTAACCACTGCTGAGCTTCTTCTATTGCTTCAGTAACCAATTTCTGTTTTAATTCAATGGTCTCTCTGCTGTAAGACCCTCCATAAGGTCCCATACCAGTGAAAGCTACCATTTCTGGCATCCCTGCTATTTCTTCTTTAAGACAGTGAAACACCATCAGCCGGCTACCAAAAGTTTGGGCTAGCTTCATTGCTGTTTCAAAAACCTTCTCTGTTGTCGCTTGGTAATCAACCGCAACAATAATTTGTTTGAAGCCAACCGTGGAAGTTTCCGATGTGGGTTCTTGTTTAGTAATTACTTGCCCACTTTTTATTTCAGCTTTCATCTTACTTAGATTGCTTAATTTACACGGCAATACTCCTACTTTTATCTTGACACAAATTTAAAAATATGTATCGAGTTCGATATATTTTTTAATATAAGCAAATGTATTATAATTCTAGTTTTTATCTTTTATATTGAAAATAATCATTGATTTTTAAGTTAATTTTTAGTCAGTTTTTAATATTCTGAATTTCGGAGCAATCGCTGATAAAAAAAGTAATTATCTTAGGGAGAATAG
Organism: Prochloraceae cyanobacterium; assembly: GCA_051439565.1. GTDB lineage: Bacteria > Cyanobacteriota > Cyanobacteriia > Cyanobacteriales > JBFRWL01 > JBFRWL01. The sequence continues at coordinate 8,520 of JBFRWL010000629.1, read as the reverse complement.
GTAAAATAACAACTAACAAGTAATCAGTTTTTTCCTAACAATTATCTCCAGCATTAAATTCACGAATAAAATTGAATTGCTATAGCATTTTCAGTTGAGATGTCAACTAAAAAGTATTTCCCAGTAAGCTTTTCAAGACTTTGGTTGTTCACGAATAATTTGAAAACGCTATACATAAACAAGGATATCTAACTCTAACGAATTACCTGGAGGGTAGGAGCATTTGATGTAAAAATTTCTTCCCCTGGCTTTTCGACTTCACTACCAAATTAAATGCTTGACAGCTTACCAGGATTTATTGCCAAAAATTACAATTTTCTCAGAAGAGAACTCTTGAAGCTAAAATTAGGACTAGCGATCGTAAGCAATAACAAAATGCTGTGGAAAAGGAGTGTCTTGAAAATCGATTTTTCCTTGATCGCCTTCAAGTAATTTTACACCAGGTCTTAGAAGTACTTGTTTGACAACTTCTGGGATTTCCACCAGGGAAACATATTTACCCAGACAGATATGTTCGCCATAGCCAAAATGCATATAATGATGACTGGGTCGCTCGATGGAAAACGTTTCTGGGTTTTGAAGCTCAACAGCATCAAACATGGCTGAGGCTGTACAAGCAAAGACAATACTTTGAGCTGGAATTACAGTTTCCCTAGGTGTGCCAGACGCTAAAGTGTAATCTTCCTCACACAAGCGGAATACTAAGGGATTAATAGGATTAAAACGGAGAGCTTCCCAAACATATTGATCAAATTTCTCGTTATCGTTTTCTTGGGCGGCTTGCAAAGCTTCTTGGAAAATATTCGGTTGCAGTATAATTTGTTCGATTATCTGAACTATTGCTTGGGATGTTGTTTCCACACTCCCGACCAACAGACCTGCCATATTAGTAATAATTCTGCTTTCATCAAAAACAAGATCTTTAGCAAAGCGAGTTTTGATTAATCTGGTAAAAATGTCCTCGATTTGAGAAGCTTGGGAACTACAAGGAGGGGACTTGCGCCTTAATAATGTATCAATAAATTTTTGGATTGTTCTACTGAATATAGATTGTTTAGCTGGTATCTTATTTTCACGCAAGTCCCCAGATTTTTGCGCGATCGATAGTTTTTTCTCTTCTAGAAGTTTAGCTAGATATTCACGCATTTCTTGCCCAGCCTTGACTCCTGCATCCTGGATCTGAGGATCGTTAGGCAAATTCTTAAACATATTCCATTGACTTGCTATGGACCATTTATACATGGTTTCTCGATCCGGACCTGGAAAACCAAAATATTCTCCACATATTTTTACTGGTACATACCTTGCTAATTCACTGACGACCTCTATTTTGCCAGTTTCAGCCGACTTATCGAGAGCAGCTTTAGCTATGTCTCCAGACATTTTTCTGACTGCTTGTAAATCCTTCCATTGCAACATCGTTTTCATGATGGATTTATCTCGATAGTTAATTTCTGTGTTGTCTCTAGCGAGCATAAAAGGCCCCACAGCAGGATCCATCCTGGGAACGTATAGCTTAACTGTAAATATCTCCGAGCGCGATAAAATTTCTTGTACGTCGTCAAATCGAGTCACGAGAATATAGCCTGGCGTTTTAAAAATGGGTCGATTTTCTCTTAGTTCTGCAAAAAAATCTCGCCAACTTGTTCTGAGCCAATTATTTACCAGTTGGACTTTTTCTTTTGGTTGATCTGAAGGAATGCGATCGTACTGTTCTAGGTATGACATAAGACTTTGGTAAAAGTTCAGTAAACGACTTTAGGAGCGGGATAAGCTTACAAAGTTTTCAAATATTCCACTAATGCCCAACGTTGATCTTCATTTAGCTGCGGACCAATTACACCTGCTCCGGTACCGTCACCCTTGAATTCATGTCCGGCATTTGAATTCCCAGGCAGCGTAGTATCTAACAAGAATCCACCAGGGATTTGATCTTTTTTAAAGCCTACGTATTTGGCATCGAATTCCTTGCTACCAAGATAAAATTTCTGAGTGCGTTGCTCTGCAGGTAAAAACATTTCGTAGAGATTTGGCACTGAGCCGTTGTGGAGAAAAGGGGCAGTTGCCCATATTCCGTTTAGTGGTCTAGCTTTATATGCCAAGGGGGCGCGAACCTCATCAGGGCGATAACCATTGTATTTTTCCCGTTCTTCTGGGGTGAGTTGCATTTCGTCGTATTTTTTCTCTACAGTTTTTTCGACGACGAAAGGTAAGGCAAATCCGGCAGTGACAATGCCTTTATTTTCAAAGTCCTCTCTGCTTTCATAGTTCACTTTTGCCGGATACTTTTGGGCAAGGGTCTCGAGATTAACCGTTCGCTGATACCAGTTAAGACTGGTTGTGGGATCCGTGCCGATTTCGTAAAGATTTTTCATCGTTACTTTCAAATATTCCCGATCTTGCACATCTCCGAGAGTCGTCCAATACGGACCACTCTTAAATTCGTCAGAGTCCATAGGGGGAAGGTGACAGCGTTGACAATAGTTTTCGTAAAGCTTTTTACCTTGGACAGCTTTATCGCGATCGATTGTGCCCAAAATCTTCTCTGACCATTTTGGTGCCGTCAAACCGCTATAAATCGAGTCCCCAGCCAATAGTTCCTCGATTTGGTAGAGATTTTCTACGTTAACGTTGGATTGAAAAACTTCCGGAGAGTCAGGATCCAAATTCACCCGGGCAAATACCCCCAGCGCTTCTCCAGCGTTACGGGTCATCGGTTGCATCACGGAGCCGTTATATTGTACCCAATCCAACCAGGACGCAGACCAAATATGTGGGTAATTTACGGGGGCATTCGCAGGTCGGTAGTTATCTGGATTGATTTGCGCCCCGAAGACAAAATTACCGATGCGCTCGAGAGCATCTAGGCGAGCAAAACCTTCTTCAACTGGATATAAATCTTTGGTGTATTTGAGCGCTTCTTGCGCTTGAGCAAGGGTAGATTTCAGCTTTTGTTTTAATTCATCCCGTTCTCGATCGGTGTGATTTTCTCCTAGTACCTTGTCGGCGAATCGATTAAAACGGAAAGGATCTAAATCTGTCAAAAGCAAGCTTAGTCCCAGAGCGTTTTTGAACTTGTCGAGATTCACCATACTCGGTCCACCTTCGATGCGAATTCCTTTGCCTTGGTGATTGATTTGGGCTGTATGGCAAGCAGCGCAGGTAAAACCTATAGCTGTGCTCTTTTCACCAGTTTTGGGATCGAAATAGTTTTCAGTTTTGGCAAAACCTACAGGGAGACCATCGGGATTGTTAGGTCTTTTTCCGTCGGGAAGAAACCCGAAGCCAGCCAAAAATTCTGGAACTGTGAAGTCAGGCGCTGAGCGAAATAAGGAAATCTGGGGTTGTTCCAATGAAATAAACCATTTGTAGGGAATAATGCTTTCCAAGGCAGAACCCTGAGAAACGTGATACCACCATTGCCATTGCTTTGGCTTCCAATTCTGGTCTGGCCACACTACTTCCACCTCTTCATATGGTGGAACCTCGATTTGTTTCGACAAGTAATAATTAATCGCTAATGGTGAAGTTAGCACCAACACGATAACCACGAATGCAATAATACCGAGCTTCCATCTAGCTGCCATGCTTCTCTCTACTGTTTTCAATAAGTTCTAAGTTTTGTGTGCCCACTAAGGCATGTCTGCAAACTACAAAAGATGCAGCTAATAGCTGCTGACTATTACTCACAATTGCGTCTTCTGTGTTTATGTAAAAGCCAGTTTTTTGTAAAAATTATTTACAAAATGGACGAGAGCACAAAGGTCTTAAATGATGAAATCATCATTTAAAATTACTGAATTTCAAGGATCAAGATACAGTCCCATAGTCGAAATAGTCAACCAATGGATGATGCTTAATTCGAGTAGTAATTGATAATATTGTCAATAAAATCAAGGATATTTAGATCTATAAGCCTTACAAGTATTACTTAGAGCTTTGTTGTCTTTTTTCCGCGAGACAGTTATTATTGCGAAATCTATTCAACACCGATAATACATTTATTTACAAATCGACCTTCATTGTTTGAAGTAACGAGTAACAAGTTTTGAAATGGTAAACAGGTTTAGGAAACCCCGCACCTTGAGGTGGGGGAAAAACAACAGAAGCCGACTGTAGTCGCCAGTAAATATTGATATCAGGAGTCAAAGGTAACATCTAACAGTTAACAGCACCATTAACTTAACTGTGCAACTATCCGATCGACGATCGGGGTTTCTTGAGTGAGCAAGTCTTCAATTCGCAGTCGCAAACAACGCTGTTCGTCAACCCAGAACTGGAGTTTAATGCGATCGCTGCCTGGATTTCCTGGAGGATTAAGCTGAGCGATAGTTCTAGCACCCTCAGAATCGTTGAGAGGTTGGACTGCACTAGAACCTCTCTCTACAGAGCGAGTTACCAACCGATCGCCGTCCAAATAAACCTCTGTTCCCCCTATTTCTGCACCTAATTCCCCAATAATTAACTCAATACTGGGTTGGTTTTCCACTGAAGCGCCCAGAGTTAATTCTACGGGGTTACTCATTGGGTAAGGCTGTCCGCTTTTAATAATTGGGTGCCAACTGTGACAGTTTTTGCGTTTATTCCAGTAGCGAATGCCATAGCTGTGGTAAAGAAAGTCTTTCAGTTCAAACCCTTGCGCTAATTGCAGTGCGCCAGTAGCAATAGCTTCAAAGGGACGATCGCAGCGAATCTTGTCCCGATCGAAATATTGCTGCACCCAGTTTTGCACCGCAGGAATTTGTACTGTACCGCCTACTAATAAAACCGCATCAATGTCTTTACTCTCAATCCCTTGTCGCCTTCCTTGCTGCAATACTTGGGTCATCAATTCGTCCAATTGTTGGAAAAACTGCTGTTCTTCCAGAATTGCTTCCAAGCGATCGCGGTCTAATTCTAACTCGTAACTCTCGAAGGTTTCGTCGTTAAAATAAACCTCTGTTGCTTGCACTTGCGAAGATAACTCGATTTTCAACCGTTCCGCCAAGCGAGTTATGAGCGGCGATTTGGGCAATCCTTGAGTTTTGACAAAGTAATCCACCAACCAGTTATCTAAATCGGAACCGCCGAGATTTTGCCCCGCCTTAGCTAACACGCGAGCAGTATTTGCTTTTTGTCTGGAACTGTTTCCTAATAACTTCTCTCCCCACTTGAGGATAAAACCTTGGGACTTTTGGCCGTTGCTACCTAAATTTAACTGCACCAAGGATATATCGATCGTGCCGCCGCCAAAATCAACCACCAGCAGTAAGTCGCCGTCAGCAGTGCCATATCCCAAAGCAGCGGCAGTTGGTTCGTCCAACATTCTCACCTGTTCTACAGACCAAGATTGGCAGACTTGAGTTAGCCAGTGGCGGTAGGCTTCAAAGCTGTCTACTGGTACTGTTAAGATTAGAGATTGGGAACTGTCAGCGCTTTTTTCTGCTTGCAACTTCTGGAGCAACTGTTGCAAAAACCATTGTCCGACTAGCTCAAAAGTAACCGTTTTGGTATCTAATTCTGGTAAGAACCCCTGAATTGCCGTGCCAATTCCGCGTTTGAAACTGCGGAAAAAACGAGGGTCGCTGCTCAGGTCGAGTCCGCGATCGCGCACTGCTTGTCCGAGTATGACTTGGCCCTGCCAAGCATCTTCAACATAGACTAAGCTAGGAATCAGAGGAGGATTGTTTCCTAACTGTTGGGAAATTCCCGGCAAGCTCAGGGTCTCCGGCTGCTCAGTAGCCCAGTTCCAGCGAGCAATTACTGTATTACTAGTTCCAAAATCAATCGCGTAGGACGTAGTCCCAGTCGTAGGCATTGAAATATACTCAGTCAATAGACATCAACTCTTCTGAATAAATCTTACCTTAGTAAAGATTGTAATCTTTCCCGATTCTTAAAAGCTCCAGTCGAAACTATGACCAATTCAAAGTTTCTGCAAAAAATTATTACTCATTTAGTGGCACTGATGCTAGGAGGACTGATTGTTTTCGGCGGCATGCAGATGCTATCGGAAAACCCACAAGTCTCTTCAGCATTAGCTGACGAAGCAAATCAGAAAACCAATCTTACCGTCGCCAAAAATATTCCCCTCAATAGCCAGGAAAGCTTTGTTGCAGCAGCAGTTGCTCAGACTGGTCCGGCAGTAGTACGAATTGATACGCAAAAGACTATCCCCGGTCAGACAGTAGATCCTTTCTATAACAGCGATCCCTTTTTTCGAGACTTTTTTGGCGGTCAGTTCAGATTTCAAGTACCTCCGAAGACATTAAAGGGTATAGGATCGGGCTTTATTACCGATCCAAGTGGGATTATTCTGACTAATGCTCACGTAGTCGATAAAGCCGATGAAGTGAAGGTAACTCTTAAGGACGGGCGAGTTTTTCAGGGAGAAGTCCGAGGTGTTGATAAGATAACCGATCTAGCAGTAGTTAAAATTAATACTCGTGGAGAAGAGTTACCCGTTGCTACTTTAGGAGATTCCTCGCAGTTACAGGTCGGGGACTGGGCGATCGCTGTGGGTAATCCAGTAGGATTAGACAACACCGTGACCCTTGGTATTATTAGCACCCTCGATCGTTCTTCCGCTCAAGCAGGCATTCCCGATAAGCGAATTGACTTTTTGCAAACCGATGCAGCAATCAATCCTGGTAACTCTGGCGGTCCTCTGTTAAATGCCAAAGGAGAAGTAATTGGGATCAATACTGCTATTCGCACTGACGCTATGGGTATTGGTTTTGCTATTCCCATCAATAGGGCAAAATCACTCAAAGAGATTTTGGCAGCAGGAAAGTCAGCGCCTCATCCCTATGTAGGCATTCAGATGATTAACCTCACCCCGGAATTAGCTAGCCAAGAAAATCAAGATCCTAATTCTTCTTTCTTCTTGCCAGAAATTAAAGGAGTTTTAGTGGTAGGAGTGCTGCCAAATACCCCCGCCGCCAGCGGAGGAATGCGCCGAGGAGACGTGATTGTTCAAGTGAATAATCAACGGGTTACTCAAGGGGATCAGATTCAGAAAATTGTCGAAAAAGTTGGTGTTGGCCAAGATCTCAGGTTTAAAATTCGACGAGGCGATCGCAATCTCGAGTTAACTGTGACAACTGCTCAACTAGAAACTAGTTCCTGAACCCAAATCAGCAGTCAGGAGTCAGAATATAATCTCTCTCCTGACTCGGAGTAAATCTTACTCTTCTTTAGACTTATCCCGAACGCCTCGCATAATCCGAGAAAGTTCGCTCTTTTCATCAACTGTAATCCTACTAGGCGAACCGCTAATAATCCGTTCGTAGTTGCGGAAGGAATCTTTAATGTCGGGACCATCTTGACTAATACTATATTCCCGAATCCCTTTATCATGCCAGGAACCTCGCATCTTAAACACGTTAATCGCCCTAGACATTTCGCCGCGAATTTCTACATATTGGAGCATAATAATCGTGTCTGTAATCGTAGAAATATGGGATTCAGTAATAGAATGTGCCCCCATAAACTGATCGGTAGTATTGGTAAAGAAACCCGTAATTTCTTCTTGCTTAGCATAGCCAGTCACGCCAATTACAAATTGTCGGAAAGCGTTATTAGTAACGCCTCTTGCCATTGCCGATAGAGAATCAATAGCAATGCGAGATGGTTTAAATTCTTCAATTTCCGATTTAATCATTTGTAAGTGATCTTCTAAACCGGCTGATTCTGGATAAGAACACAGCAGTTTCAGCAAACCCCTTTTCTCCATCTCCTCAAAGTCAATTCCCCAAGAAAAAGCATTACGGGATAACTGCGCTCGCGATTCTTCGTAAGCAAATAGAATTGCTCTCTCTCCTCGCCGACAGCCTTCTTGTAAAAACTTACTTACTAACAGGGTTTTCCCAGTTCCTGTTGCTCCCGTTGCCAGGATAATCGAATCTTTGAAGAAACCGCCGCCACACATTTCGTCAAGAGTTTTAATCCCAGAAGAAATGCGAGCATTGGAAGAACGCTGAGTAAGTCGCATTGCTCCCAAGGGAAAGATATTAATGCCGTCATTAGTAATAGTAAAAGGATACTCTCCTTTCATATGAGTGGTGCCGCGCAGTTTAAGAATTTCAGCAGTGCGGCGACGGCGTTCTCCTTCCAAAACATTGCGAACAATTACTACATTATCCGAGACAAATTCCTCTACGCCAAAGCGAGCAACCGGACCGTATTCGTCTATTCGCTCTGTCGTCATAATTGAAGTAACGCCTAGTTGTTTGAGCCTGGCAACTAAACGAAAGATTTCTCGCCTAACTACAGAAGCAGCATCGTACTGCTGAAACACAGCAGTGACAGAATCAACAGAAACTAGCTTAGCTTTATATTTGTGGATCGCATACTGAATGCGCTCAATCAAAGCAGAAAGATCGAAATTTCCTACTACTTCCTGACCTTCGGGATCTGGGGAAGCATCAAGAATAAATAATTTACCTTCATCTACTAAGCGTTGTAAATTCCAACCAAAGCTGCAGGCATTTTGAATGATATCTTTGGGAGATTCTTCAAAAGTGACAAACAATCCAGGAT
>JBFRWL010000628.1:0-15256 GCA_051439565.1 Prochloraceae cyanobacterium | reverse complement strand
GTAACGCTAGAAACTTTTTTAGATAAGTCGATAGATGAAATTACGAATAGGTAACGGATAAGATTTTCATCGGCTGGTAGTAGGACGACCGCTGATTCTCGGCGGAGTAGAAATTCCTCACCATTTAGGTTTACTCGGACACAGCGATGCTGACGTTCTCACCCACACGATTATGGATGCAATGCTAGGTGCATTGAGTTTGGGAGATATTGGGCATTATTTTCCTCCTAGCGATCCGCAATGGGCAGGGGCAAATAGTTTATTGTTATTGGAGCAGGTGAATCAGCTAGTCCGATCGCCGGGTTGGCAAATTAGCAACATCGATTCAGTAATTGTAGCGGAACGTCCTAAACTAAAACCCCATTTGAAAACCATGCGCGATCGCCTGGCTAAAACTTTAGCGATCGAACCCAACCAAATCGGGATTAAGGCTACTACTAACGAAAAGTTGGGACCAGTAGGACGAGAAGAAGGAATTTGCGCCTATGCCGTTGTCCTGTTAGTGGCAGAATAATTATAAATATATTGATATCTTTACAATCTGTTGCCTATTCCCTTTGCTCACCGAAATGTAGCAATCTTAAACGAAATTGGTATCAATTAAACACTGATTGAATATCGATCGCGCCCCTGCTTTTTTGCTGCATATAGGGCTTGATCGGCTAAAGAAATTAGTGCATCAGGAGAGCTTTTTAAATGGGGAATAATACTGCTAATCCCTAAACTGACGGAGACAATTTTACTCACCTCCGAGCGCTTATGAGGAATTGCCAGCGCCAAAATAGCTTGTCGGATACGTTCGGCGATCATGATCGCCCCCTGCTTCTCCCTATTGGGTAAAATTCCCATTTCGCACTTCATTTAGATGACGGAGGCGAGCGCACTGTTCGTCTCAAAATTCTCACAGAGGATAGTTAGACATGGCAAAACAAGTAGTAAGCTTAGAGTTGAATTAAAAAAAGCGATCGAATTTCTTTAAAATCTAATTTCTTTCCCCACCAAGGGGATTTTTTCTTGGTTAATATTGCGATACGATCGCCTTGAGGAGAACTTAACACTTGAAAAGGAAAAATAAAATGGGATACGAGTTACCACCACTTCCCTATGACTACACGGCTTTAGAACCGTCAATTTCTCAAAATACTCTAGAATTTCATCACGACAAGCATCACGCTGCTTATGTCAGTAAATATAACGATGCGGTAAAGGGAACGGAGCTCGACAGTAAGCCAATTGAAGAAGTAATTAAAACAATAGCAGGAAATCCAGAAAAACAAGGATTGTTTAATAATGCCGCTCAAGCTTGGAATCATAGTTTTTATTGGCAATGCATGAAACCATCTGGTGGTGGTACTCCTACCGGAGAGCTGGCTAAAAAAATTGAGGCTGATTTTGGCAGTTTTGAGAAATTCGCCGCAGCTTTTAAAGCTGCTGGGGCGACTCAATTCGGTAGCGGTTGGGCTTGGTTAGTCAAAGACGGCGATCGCCTTAAAGTTACCAAGACTCTCAATGCTGAAAATCCCCTGACTAGCGGGCAAATTCCCCTCCTAACTATGGATGTTTGGGAACACGCTTATTATCTTGATTATCAAAATAAAAGACCTGCTTATATCGATGACTTTCTCGGTAAGTTAGTTAATTGGGATTTTGTCGCTAAGAACTTGGCAAATGCTTAAAATTTAGATGAGAGCGGCATGGATATAATTATTATCCGTGCTTTTCCCCACAGGTAAAAAAGATGATCATAGATCCTCACTATCCAAAAATTATCCTTGCATTCGATTATCAGGGTCATAAAATTCAAATCGAACGCGATCGATTTGAAGGACAATATATCTATGCAGCTTGGGTAAATTACGATCTAAGTCATGCTGTGGCCGTACCTTATGCTAGAACCTGTTCTGAAGCCGTAAAAAAAGCCAAACAGTGGATAGATAATACCAATTTGCGAAAATAGCTAGATACTTAGCAAATTTATTTGGTCTGACGATTAATCACCAAATCACCTGTTGTTTTTGACTTTTTTCCGCGAGGGATGACGATCTAGCAGTAATGTGCAAAGTTCTTGAGCTTGAGAAGAAACCGGAGGGTATGCCGATACGCCTGGGTAGCGGTATACCCTCCCCCTGCCGCCAAACTATACGGTTCAGTTTGAAAAATGGCTCTTCAATTCCCGCTCTGACTAATAAAAAAATATTAATCACGGATTTTCAGGCTAAAAAATAGCCCCAAAACAAAATAGCCCCTAAACAATGAATCAGCTCTGAAGCTGAGCCGTCTGTTTCCCATCCATGTAAGCTGAAGCTGTTTCTGTGAGTAGGGAGCGGCAGTCTTTAAAGTTTAAAGGGTGGTATCTTATTGGAACAGGCGATCACTAATGACTTGATTCAGCCGCTTTCTGCGCAACTGTAAAAGTTTACTGAAAACAGTGGACAGCGTTGCTGTCGATAAACCTAACATGAGAACACCGCTAATCGCTTCCAGCGCGACCAAAATCCTCCAGGGTGAGTTCATCACAATGTCACCAGCTCCAAGTGTGGCAAAGTTAACTGCGGAGTGATGAAATGCGTCCCCATAATGGGAAAATTGCCCGACAAGGACAAAACTAGCAGCCCAAACACTAATCGGCAAGAGAGAATTGATTAGTAACAAGAATAGAGCTATGCTCAAGGTCGTAAATCCGTACCAAAAATCAACTTTTCAGTATCTTCAGTAGCCAGAGCATTAATATCACAAGACAATAATTCTGAACCTCATTCATCTCTAGTTTGGCAAACAGTTTATGATTCAAGGTTGTGATTCAAATGAGCAAAGACTTCAATCAGTCCGAGTCGAGCGAGTTAGTTGAGTCGAGCGGACCGTGGCCGTTTATCACGCGGCGGACCTACCGGCGAGCCGATAATTTGCATGTGGTATGGCAGTCACGCCATCACCGCAAGGGTTTGCACAGGGTCAAGCCTAGCAAATTAGAGGCTTTCGGCGCTAGGCTGCTACGTTCTTTGTGGATGCCGAGGCAATTGAACTGGTGGATTGGCGTCATTTTCGCGGCTGGCTCGCTGCTCTTTATGCTGGGAAGCGTATCAATCCTGGTGCCAGGGCTTGCCAAAAAGTGGTCCCTTGACCCGAGCGCGAGCAACGCGATCTTCTTCACTGGTTCGATTCCCTTCACGAGCGCCGCATATCTGCAACTGTTTCAGGCGGCGAACGCAGGTAAGTTCTCACCACAGGGTCGGTTAGTGCGGCGACCCGCCGTGTGGTTCGGCTGGGACCCGCGCGACATCGGCTGGCTGAGCTGCGCGCTGCAATTCCTGGGAACCCTCTTGTTTAATATCAACACCTTCGACGCGATGCTTCCAGGTTTGAACTGGCTTCAGCAAGACTTGAGTGTCTGGGCTCCTGATTTGCTTGGCTCGTTTCTGTTCCTAGCTTCCGGCTACTTGGCATTCATCGAAACATGTCACGCACATTGGGCGTGGAAACCAGCCAGCATTTCCTGGTGGGTCACGTTCGTCAATTTTCTCGGTTGCGTGGCTTTCATGATCTCGGCCATGTTTGCCTTTGTCCCTCCACGGATGCCAAGTTTTGATGCACTCACTATCTCGGTTACCTTTACCCTCATCGGTGCGCTCGGTTTCTTGATTGGTTCACTGCTGATGTTACCAGAAACAGCAATGCCAGCCAAGGCTCATGCATAAATAAGCTTTTAAATTGAGAGGGAGAGGTAAGTGTGAGAGGTGTGAGGACTATGGGGAGTGTGGGTGTCGATTTTACCGCGCTAGTTTTTTTTTCGCAGCTTCCCAGTCCTTGATGTATTGCACCACGATTGTGTGTAAGTCTTTGCCAATTTGCTCACTTCTCATCAAAAAGGGTAGTGGGTAAACGTGAGTTCGACGAAGTTAGAAGAGCTGTAATCAAGAGTATTTGTGGGTATGACGATACGCCTGCGTATCAGCATACCCACCCTTTGCAGACCTTATCGGTTTAGTTTGTGTGCGGTGATGAAGTTAGAAAAGTGCAGGAGGTAAAGCTTCTTGCCTTTTGGCTCTAAATCTAAACACGGTTTTTTAGGTAAATATGTATAGGCAATTAATCCAGCAAAAAGATTAACTAAAAAATTCTAAACGCTGCGATGTCTTGAATGTTCAATTTGGGAGATATTTTTAAGTTGGTCATTAACAGTTTCAATTAAAGAACGAGCTGAGGAAAAGCTGATTGACAATGAGGTAATACCTGGATCGTATAAATTTTTCATACTATTTTCCTACTTTATTTCCCTTCAATGCACCTTTAAAGTACGCAAGCGATCGAGGGCAGCAGCTAATTCAAAACGACGGAATAAAGCTAAATCTCCTTGGGGAAAATCTGTGAGTACATCTAATCCTTCCGCTTCAATATCAGCAATTACTAGAGTTAAAATCTCTGGAAGAGTGCGTTTTTTGTCTAAATATTTCTCTTTAGCGTAAACAATAGCCGAGGCGATCGCCTTCAATTGTCCGGTATCGACAATCTGTTCTACAGCTGCTAGATCGATGTCTTGCGTACCAAAAGCAACTTCGTCTGTGTTCCTAACTTTCAGCTTGACTTCCCTGCGCCCGCGACTGGGATCTATACTTTCGGGTAGAGGGACTCGCGCCGTAATTTTGCCAAAGTTTTGACCGCCTTCTAGGGTGCGTTGGTTGATATGTTGTTGGGCGATCGCCTTGGCTTGTGCGGTGACATCTTGAGGTTCAAAATTATCCATTGCTATCACCGTATCGGCAACATCGAAATAATCGCCACTGCCACCCATAACTAAAATAGTAGACACCCCGTAATCAAGATAAAGTTGTCGTACCTTATCGATAAAAGGGGTAATTGGTTCTTTGTCCTTAGAAATTAACTGCTGCATCCGGCGATCGCGGATCATAAAATTAGTCGCCGCCGTGTCTTCATCTACTAACACTAACTCCGCACCTGCCTCTAAGGCTTCGATAATATTAGCTGCTTGAGAAGTACTCCCACTAGCATTAGCAGTAGAAAAATCGGCAGTAGATCGCCCTTGAGGCAACTGATTGATAAAAGGTGAAATATCTACCCCAGCGATCGATCTCCCGTCTTCAGCCCGAATTTTAACCGCCGCCGGATTGGTGAGGGCAAATTCCCGTCCATCCCCAGGAATATGATTGTAAACCCCTAATTCAATTGCCCGCAGTAAAGTGGATTTACCGTGATAGCCACCGCCTACAATTAAGGTAATTCCCGCCGGAATTCCCATTCCCTCGATCGATCCCCGATTGGGACAATTAAATTCAACTTTGAGGGATTCTGGAGATTGAAAAGGTAAAGCCTCATCCAATAAAGGCCGCGAATCTATCCCACTGCGTCGCGGTAAAATAGCACCATTAGCAATAAAAGCAACTAATCCTCTTTCCTTTAACTGTTGGCGCAGCCAGTCTGCATCTTCAATAGTTTCTACTTGTGTTTGAATCTGTTTGTCATTCAGGGAGGAATATTTCAGCGCTTGGTTAACAATTGCCGGGATATCTTCACACAGCATTTCTGCTGCTTGACGACCTAAAATAGTACGTCCCCGCGCTGGCAATCCTAGGAGAAACCTTACTTCTACCAATTTATCGTCAATAAAAATCGAGGTGCGATCGAGAACTTCTTGTCCGGTACGAGCAATAGCAATCAACCCACTCTTACCAGTACCACGATAGCAACTGGTCTCCCGCGCTACTAAATCGAATTGGCGAGTCAGATAATCTTGCAGGGCAATTCTTCGGCTAGGAGACTGATAGAGATTGCTAGGAAAACTACCAATTGACTGGGGTACTAATAGGCGCAAGTTACTAGGCGAAGCAAAAGGATCTCCTTGTACCCGATCGATAATTAGGGTGAAATCTGCAAACTTGTAGCTGCCCTTGATGTCTTTGTAGGCTTTATAGCCGCGACCGTCAAGTCTTAATAAGGTAGAACGTAGGTTATTGCTATCTAGCATAAAAAATGATTGTTGATTGCTAAGTAGGTGGGCATAAATAAATATAAAACCGAAATGAGGAGTTAGCTGTTAGCTGTTTGTTTTTACCTCTGACCTCTCTCTCAACCATTTTCTAATTAATTTGACCTATCAGAACCCTATAAAGAATTTGCTTCCCGTCGTTTTGTGTGAAAAATTGTTACCAAAATCAAAACTGTGCGTAAAAGACAGGAGTTAACTTGAAGTAATTTATGTAGCGATCCTAAATCATGTGTGAACATCCTCAAATCCTCAAAAAATCACTATACTTTCCCTGGTTCTGATGAGTCTTTATATCGTCTCATCGATTACCACAACCAGTGGATGTGTTCTAAAAAACCAACGAGCGTGTTAGAAGCTCTCGAAACTACCACTCAATCTGACAAAATAATTACAGTAGAGTGTAAATTTCTTAGTCAGGTCAAGGAATTTTGTGCCAAGGGTTTGAGGATTTTTTCCCTTCTGAATTAAAAGTAGATTTAAACTAATTTTAATTGGGAACACAGAACTGAATTGGCGGAAGATACGCATGGCTTTACTACTTCTTCCCTTATTCCTCCTCCTGCCTTCCACCGTAGGCGGTTAAAACGTAATGACACTACGAATAGATTTACCTTGGTGCATTAACTCAAAAGCATCATTAATCTTTTCTAGGGGCATCACGTGAGTAATTAGATCGTCAATATTAATTTTCCCTTCCATATACCAATCTACAATTTTCGGCACGTCAGTCCTTCCTCTTGCCCCACCAAAAGCCGTTCCTTGCCAAACCCTTCCCGTAACCAATTGAAAAGGACGAGTGCTAATTTCTTCTCCTGCACCAGCAACGCCAATAACAGTACAAACTCCCCACCCTTTGTGACAGCATTCTAAGGCCTGACGCATCACATTTACATTGCCAATACACTCAAAACTATAATCTGCACCACCTTTAGTTAGATCGACCAGATAAGCTACTAAATCCCCTTCCACTTCCTTGGGATTAACAAAGTCAGTCATGCCAAATTTTTCTGCTAGCGATCGCTTTGTTGGATTGAGATCTACTCCGACGATTTGGTCTGCACCTACCATTTTGGCAGCTTGAATGACATTTAAACCAATGCCTCCCAAACCAAAAACTACTACTTTCGATCCTGGTTCTACCTTAGCAGTATTAATTACTGCACCTATGCCAGTAGTGACACCGCAACCGATATAACAAACCTTTTCAAACGGTGCATCCTCCCGAATCTTTGCCAGAGAAATTTCCGGTAAAACCGTATAGTTAGCAAAGGTAGATGTACCCATATAGTGATGAATCATCTTGCCATCTAGGGAAAAGCGACTGCTACCATCAGGCATTAGCCCTTGTCCTTGAGTGACGCGAATTGCTTGACACAGATTAGTTTTTGTGTTAAGGCAATATTCGCACTGACGACATTCAGGAATGTAGAGAGGAATCACGCGATCGCCAGGTTTAAGACTCTTCACACCCTCGCCTACTTCCACAACTACTCCAGCACCTTCATGACCGAGAATAGCAGGAAACAGACCTTCGGGATCGGCACCTGAAAGAGTATAGGCATCAGTATGACATACTCCTGTGGCTTTAATTTCTACTAAAACTTCACCTTCTTGTGGTCCCTCTAGTTGCACAGTTTCGATGCTTAAGGGTTTTCCTGCTTCAAAGGCGACTGCTGCTTTGACTTTCATCTGTGCCTCCTAATAATTTTCTGATGTTGATAAAGTCTTATGAAATATTCAAAAGTTGACTGTAGAAAAAGGCTAGTGCAGCGCTACCGATAGGAACGGTAAGATTGTCAATACCTAGTTTGGAGAAGGCTTCTAGGCTAGTAGCAACTATAGCAACTGACAGAGACACTATCCAAGTTTGCCAGATATTTCCCACAACTGATAAAAGAATTAAGCTGGTGACGAGAAAAGTGACAACAGCCATTGTCAGAGAACCTTCCCAACTTTTTTTAATTCCTAAGACTTGGTAGGGGTGTTTGCCAAAACGCTGGCCAATAATTGCCGCCAGACCGTCACCCCAAGTCATTACTAAAATTCCGATCGCCGCGTATTCGGGTCGATCTATATGCCAGAAAAAAGCTACTAACACGCCAATGCTAATCGCGTAAAAGAAGGTTCCTAGGCTTTTGCGTCCCACGCTGTTAATGCTGGGAAGAACGGGGATGAAGTAGGAAATAAGAGCAACGAGACTGGCGATCGCCGCTGCACCGATACACACCCAAGCGGGTAAATTGAACCACCATGCTAAGAGAATAACATTACCAGCACCGATATGGACTATTTTTCGCGTTAGTTCAACATCGATATCTGTTAAACGATTCAGTCCCTCAGCCAAGATAACGATAGTCCCTAGATACAGAAAAACCAAAGTCAGAGGTTGCCACAGAGGGGTAATAGATTCCAACCAGGAGAGAGAATAGTAGTCTGTCAATTTTGCAATGATGGGTTGAGAGAGGACAAGGAAGACAAAGAGGACAAGGAAGAAAATTTAATTAAACTTATCCCTCTTACTTCCTTCTACTGATTTTAAGTGGGCAGGCAGAATTATTTGTATGTTTACTAATCATTCATATTTCCTGTTGCCTGTTGCCTATTGCCTCTGTGAACTATTTTCTAATTAATTTGACCGAGCTACTTAGATAACTTGTGTGAGAGTTAAGATAAGAAAAAGACTGTATAGATTTGTGTAGCTTATCCAAGCAGAGAAATATTTATGGCTACCGCCGTTTTAATCGAAAACCTACAAAAGTGTTACGGCTCCACCGAAGCAGTAAAAAATATCTCCTTTAAAGTAGAAGCTGGCGAAATTTTCGGGCTGCTTGGGCCAAATGGTGCTGGTAAAACCACGACCATTCGCTGTTTGTGTACCCTAGCTAAACCAGATGCTGGCAAAGTAGAAATTTGTGGTGTATCTGTAGTAGATAAACCCAGGGCTGCGCGACGGCGACTTGGTTATGTCGCTCAAGAAGTAGCTCTCGATAAGGTACTGACGGGTCGCGAGTTGCTCCAGTTACAAGCAGCAATATATCATCTTCCCGGTGCTGCTGCCAAAGAGCGGATTAATCAGTTGCTCAAACTGCTTGGTTTAGAAGAGTATGCCGAGAAAAAGACGGGTACTTATTCTGGAGGTCTGCGCAAGCGTCTGGATTTGGCGGCTGGTTTACTGCATCAACCAGATGTGCTGGTGTTAGACGAACCCACAGTAGGGTTAGATATCGAAAGCCGCTTTATTGTCTGGGATTTTCTGCGTCAATTGCGCCAAGCAGGAACTACCGTACTAATTACGAGTCATTATCTCGAAGAGATCGACGCTTTGGCGGACAGACTGGCAATTATTGACCGAGGCAAGATCATTGCTGAAGGAAAACCTTCTCAATTAAAAGATCGAGTCGGAGGCGATCGCGTTACTCTCCGCATTCGCGAATTTTCACCTTTAGAAGAAGCGCAAAAAGCTCAAGAGATGCTCCAAAGTCTTCCCTTTGTGGAAGAAGTTATTATTAATACCTCTCAGGGAAATTCCCTTAACCTGATCGTCACCCCTGGAAACAACTCTCTGAGCAAAATTGAGCACACCCTAGAAGAAGTAGGTTTACCTACTTTCAGCATCGCACAATCAAGACCTAGCTTAGATGACGTCTACTTAGCTGCTACAGGTAAGACTCTAATGGATGCAGAATTAGCAGCAGCAGGAATTCGCGATCTCAAAGCGGAGAAAAAACAGCAAATGAAATAAGACTTTTTTGTTAGTTATTATTAGCAAGTTGTGGGAAAAAAATTTATGAGTCAGACTATTACACCATCCAATTTATCGCCTATTTCAGCTATTCAAGATCGCTTTGACGATTCTGAAAATACCCTAGCTGAATTTATTCAGGAAACTCTAGCTTTAACTAAGCGCCTGTTCATTCAACTCCAACGCCGTCCTTCTACTCTCATTGCTGGAGTCATTCAACCGTTAATGTGGTTGGTGTTATTTGGTGCTTTGTTTTATAATGCGCCCCAAGGACTATTTGGACAGGATTTGAGCTACGGTCAATTTCTCGCTCCTGGCGTAATTGTGTTTACTGCTTTTTCGGGAGCTTTGAATGCCGGATTACCAGTGATGTTCGATCGCGAATTTGGCTTTCTCAACCGTTTATTGGTAGCTCCCCTAACATCCCGCTTTTCGATCGTGGCTGCTTCTACAATCTATATTATTTCTTTAGCATTCATTCAAACTGCAGCAATTGTCATAGCTAGTACCTTTTTAGGAGCAGGGTTACCAAATTTACTAGGTTTAGGAGCGATCGCTTTGATTGTTTTCCTGATTGTTTTAGGCGTGACTGCCTTAAGTCTGGGTTTGGCGTTTTCTTTACCCGGTCACATTGAACTAATTGCAGTTATCTTCGTTACCAATTTGCCCTTGCTCTTTGCCAGTACGGCTCTGGCTCCTCTACCCTTTATGGCAGGATGGTTGCAAATTGTCGCTTCTCTCAATCCCCTTACTTATGCTATTGAGCCAATTCGTTATCTTTATTTACATAGCGATTGGGCGATCGGTAGTGTAGTAATGCAAGCTCCCTGGGGAGAAATTAACTTTGGTAGCGTTCTTTTACTACTTGTGGCTTTTGATGCTTTAGTATTATTGTCAATTCAACCCTTACTGCGTCGTCGTTTTGCTTAAAAAAATTAATTGATTCCCCATAATTAGCCAATCATGAAAAGCAAGCTTTTGTACTCTACGACCAAATCATTAGTAATTACTCTCACTCTTAGCCTGGGATTAGCAATAATTCCGAGCTACAAACAAACTGTTTTAGCCCAGCTAGAAAATTATCAAGAGCAAAACAATGAAGTAAATAGCTTTTACGGAGAAAATCCCTTTGGTAATTTCAACCCTTCAGATCTTATTCATCGAGCTACTACAGGTCCTAGTCGTTCTATGCAAGATTTCAACAACGATAGCCAGGACAATATTCAACGAGAGGCTAGTGAGTTTAAGCGTCAAAGAGAAGCATTGTTTAACTCCCAATCAGCATCGCCTACTCAGCCAAAGGATACTCAAGATTAATTGAGTTTGTGCCAGCAAAATTAAAATTTTTAGGGGCAGAATTAAAATGCCCCTATTTTTGCCAATTTGTGGACTAAGCGCGCTCAGCGATGGGTACACCTATCCGAACAAATGCTGAACTACGACGGTCAACCAGATGACTATTCAAAAATCTTTGAGCGGTGGAACAATGCTAACAACAGCTAAGTAATGACTCCATTAGAGACTGAGAACATATTAAATCTAGTCGATCGCCATCTCAGTTGGTTTGAACCTAAAGAGCAACCGCTAAGTCTTATTATGGATTAGTCAAAGCTTATCACGAAGGTAAAATAACTAAGCGACCAAGAATTCCTAACTACCGCAAAAAAGGCGGGTTAGCTGGACTCAGTTATCCCAAGCAAGCTCTAAAGTTAAAAGGCAATCACATTAGAGTGCCATTAGGCAATACCTGCAAACGTTGGTTTGGACGCTTATGCTTTTCCATAACCATGCCTAGCAATCTAGATTTTACTAACCTTAGAGAACTCAGAATTCTGCCCAGAAATAAATGCTTCTATTTGGAATTTGTCTATCACAAAAAAACTGAGAGACCATCACTTAATCCCAACAATGTTTTAGGAATAGATCCAGGATTAACTAATTGGTTAACCTGTGTATCTAATCTAGGAACAAGCTTTATTGTAGACGGGAAGCACCTCAAATCGATGAATCTTTGGTACAACAAACAAGTATCAACAATTAAAGACAATAAGCCCCAAGGCTTCTGGAGCAATCGATTGGCTCTCATCACGGAAAAGCGTAACCGACAAATGCGTGATGCTATCAATAAAGCTGCCAGAATAGTGATTAATCATTGTCTAGATAATAAGATTGGGACAGTTGTTTTTGGTTGGAACAAAGGTAACAAAAATGAGATTGAATTGGGCAAAAAGAATAATTCTGAGTTTGTGCCTATTCCCACAGCCAGACTTAAAGATAGGATGGCTCAACTATGTCAGATGTACGGAATTAGGTTTGTAGAAACCGAGGAAAGCTATACAAGCAAATCTTCGTTTTTAGATGGTGACTATCTACCTACTTATGGTGAAAAAGCGGATGCGACCGAGCCGTCGTCGCACGGCGGCTCGCAAGCGCACCAAGCACCCAATGATTGGAAGCCGTCAGGAAGGAGAACGAAACGAGGTTTGTCTCGAAGTGCAAACAATTGGTATATCAATGCAGACTGCAATGGTGCAGCTAATATCATCGCCAAAGTAAGCAGAACGCTAGGGCTAGACCTTAGCCGACTGTCTAGGGGCGCTTTGACTCGTCCCCACAGGATCAAACTGTGGTCAGTTAATCAGGAACCAACGCTACGTGACGGATTGAAAGCCGTCACGTAGCCTCCTTATTAGAATCCCGTCGGCTTTAGCCACGGGAGAAGTCAATTAGCCGACCTGTGCCAGAATATCTTGGGCGTGAGTATCGGTTTTAACCTTGTCATCAACGTAGGTAATCTTGCCATCACCGTCAATGATGTAGGTGACGCGCTTGGAGTAGCCGCCTCCATCAACGTCGTAGGCTTTAGTAATTGCCCCATCAGAATCAACGAGAAGTTGGAAGGGTAAACCATACTTCTCTTTAAACTGCTGGTGAGATGTTTGATCGTCCATGCTCACACCCAGCACTACCATGTCCTTGCCTTTATACTGGTCGAAGTTATCCCGAAAGCTTTGCGCTTCTTTGGTGCAACCAGGAGTATCGTCTTTAGGATAGAAATACAAAACTACCAGCTTACCCTTGAAATCTGATAAGGAAACACTATTGCCCTCGTCGTCTATGGTGGTAAAAGACGGTGCTACTGTACCAACTGCTAAAGCCATAGATTCTCTTCCCTAAATACGATCGGTCGTTTTTAATCTTGACATATTCTCCTACCAAAATTACAGCAGTTTTCGACTCAGTACAATACATCTTGTGAGATGTGGAAGCAGGAGAGTAGGGAGAAGGAAAGGGAAAACAAGGGAGACAAGGGAACTAAAATTACTTCTCTACACTTCCCACACTCCCCAAACTTCCCAATCCCTAATCACCAACATCTGATTCATTGGTTGACAAATTGCAAGCTATTAAGCGACCAAAGAAGAAATTAACCATTTTTGCTCCATAGGGTGAATCCCACCAAGCTACTGGCAAAGAGCCGGCTGGAGCAGAAAGGCTATAGTCCCATTCTCCAACTTGATCGCGCAGCCACTGGTTATTCTTCCGCCATCCTACCTGATCGCCAAACTTAGTGAGGATTTGTGTGTCTTGTGCTGCGACTTTATCTAGGTTTCCCCCTAAACTTTGATAAATTTGTAGCTGTACGCTAAAACCAAACCTCTCTTTGCTATAAATAAGCCAGAGTCGATCGATAACCCGTAGTACGTTACAGGGAAATTGTTTAACATCATCAGGAGTGAGAGAATCCCGCTCCTGTCCCGCTACTTCAAGTAGCACCCTTGCTGTTTCTAGATCGGCTTGTTTAAAATCCCCAGCTGCCAGTAAGTCTCGCAGTGTTGAGTATCTGTCTATATCAGAAATCAGTCTTAGGTTACTTCCTACGCGACTGAGATTATCCTCAAACTGAGAGTCTTGCTCAGATAAAGCTAATGTTTGAGCTAATTTCTCTAATTTTGCCTCTATTGCGGCTAAGCGAGTATTAACTTCAGATTCCCACTCCTTGCTAGACATGATTCTCCTTAATTGAGAGATCTCATTTATTTATTTTAAGTAAGTAAGCTCACCCCGCGTTAAAACGACGGGGCTTTCGCACCCCATTAACGGAATGTTTCAGTAGCCCTGGATTAATCGGACAAGCCAAAGAATCCGAACCTCTAAGGAGGCTTACAACCCCTCCAATAATAGACAAGACATTACTTGCATTAAAATCTGCGTCACCATGCCAGCCACAGTTATTATTAGTACACTTAAATTTTTTACCAGCTCGCCAACCAATATGAAGACAACAATGACAAGTCTGGCTGCTGTATCTTGGCGGGACTGGTACAACCTCAATCCCATGAATCAATCCTTTGTAATCAAGGAAGGTTCGCAGTTGATAAAACGCCCAAGTATTAGAACGTCTGCGTTCAGTCTTATTTGTGGGTTTTTGGTTGGTTCTTTCTCTAATCCCCGTCAAATCTTCAATAGCTATCAAGCTATTCGATTCTTTGGCATCAAGAATAATAGTTTTGCTAATAACGTGGTTAACATGGCGCTGAAATCTTCTCTCACGTCCCGACAGCCGTTTCAACAGTTGCCGACATCTTCGTCTGCTACTGCGCGTGCCTTTCGAGGATCTTTTTTGAACACAAGCGCGAACACGAGAATATTTGTCTCTAACTTCTCTAATTTCTTGGCCAGACCATTTTTTCCCGTCGGATGTTACTGCGAGATCGGTGCGACCAAAATCTACACCGATAACATTACTGGAATTGATTGGTTCTGGCGCATGATCTTTGATTTGAATATGAATGTAGTAGTTACCATCTCTATGCTTACAAAGCTGTGCCGAAGTAGGTATTTTGCCTTTAAGCTTCCCTTTTTGATAGTTACCAACCACAATGGAGATATGCTCTCGACCACCTACCAAGGTAACGCTAACAGTCCAATCTTTCTCTCTAAAAGCAAATATCCTGGCATCATAATCAGCCGAAGTTGGTTGGAAATCTAAAACTTTCTTATTTTTATGTTTAGCAGTTTTACGATTCGCACCAACTCTTGCACAAGCTCTGACAGCCAAATTAGCAGACAAATTGAACTTTTCTCTAATGGTCTGATAAACCATGTTTTGAATAGTCGTTTTGCTAGTTATATTTGGCTTGATATTTTGATTAGCATAGTTGCAAGCATTAGCAAACGCCGACAAGGTCGACTCAATTTTTTGAGCCACTTCTTTAGAGGGGTTGAGTTGGCAAACTAATGTCAGAACTTGTTTCATGCCTTAAATTATATCACATATGACTATGACGGGGTAATAAATTACCCCGTGTCGCGTTTCCTCCGCCCTATGAATAGAGGCGGCTTCCACGCTCCTGTGAGGTTCTCGTGAGCATTACGAAAGTATTTGTAAATAAAAACTTAAGGTGAAGAGGAGAAGAATTTGTTTTCAATCTGAACTATGTTCCAACGCTAACACTTAGCACTTTAAATTAATTAAACCCGGTTAAATATAACTTTTTTTTTAGAAAAGC